>JANNCH010000105.1:0-2846 GCA_031386315.1 Pseudobdellovibrionaceae bacterium | reverse complement strand
TGCTCAACAGCTTTTGCTTGAAATTGAAAAACTAAATAAAATTTTTGATAATTTCAGTATTGATAAAATATCTGTTTTGCATGAGATATCTCGCAAGGGCGAGAAGGCTTTGTTTCTGATTCAAAATATCACTTCATTTGCTCGTTGTGAAAAATCTGTGGATTCACAAAATGACCAAGCATTAAAGGCGAGCGCTAAAGGTAATCATTTGTGGTCGGCCTACAAAATGACGATGACTCCAATAGATCTGTTTTTAAAACAATGCGACGACGCAACCTTAGAATCCTATTTAAGTTCAGATCATACCAAGGACGAAAGATTTATTCGTTTGAATGCTAGAGAGCTTTATGAATTTTCGCTTTCTGCTTCGGAAGAGAAAATCTTGGCTCAGTTTGAAAATTTTGGGCCCAATGCTTGGGGGGATTTGTACTCAAGCATTTCTGGATCTTTGAAGGTTCAAATGCCTTCTCAAGGGGAGATAGGCTTGGCGCAAGCTTCAGGCTATTTACGAGGGCCTGACGAGAGCATTCGTAAAGAAGCATGGACTGGAATTCAGAAATCTTGGAAGCAAGTCGAGGTGTCTGCAGCGGCTATTTTAAATAATTTGGTAGGGTATCGGATCGAGCTTTACAAAAAGCGCTCACATACGAAAGAAATGCACTTTTTAGCGACGCCGTTGCATAATTCGAGAATCACACAGCAGACATTGGACGCCATGTTGGGTGCAATTCAGGATAAAATCAGTATTGCACATCGTGCTCAAAAAGCCATGGCAACAGCCCTCGGAAAAACTAAATTAGACCCTTGGGATATCTTAGCTCCGAGTCCTCGATTGGCAAAGGATATGAGATATTCATTTTCGGATGCGCTTGCGATGATTACAGAATCTTTTAGTGACGTGAACCCTGGCATGGGTGATTTCGTCACTATGATGTTAAAAAATAAATGGATCGAAGCGGGTGTTCGTCCTAACAAGGCTTCTGGCGCCTATTGCACAGGTTTTTTAAAATCAAATACTCCACGTGTTTTTCAAACCTTCATGGGCTCGATGAAAGATGTTTCTACGCTTGCGCATGAGTTGGGTCATGCCTATCATAATTGGGCAATGCGGGATATCCCATTCGCTAAAAGTCACTATCCAGTCACTGTGGCCGAAACGGCTTCTATTTTTTCTGAGACCCTATTGTCAGAGAAGCTTTTCGAAAAGACTACTGCTGAAAATAAATTTACAATTGCATGGGAAGATGCCAGTGATGCTTTGACGATGCTCGTAAATATACCAGCTCGATATGAATTTGAAAAAAGTTTTTATGAAGCACGTCAAAAGGGTCCTCAGTCGGCAACTGAATTGAATGCTTTGACAGACAAAGCTTGGCGAAAGTGGTACGGAGACAATCTTTCACAAACTGAAGAGCAATTCTGGATGACTAAAATGCATTTTTCTTTTTCGGGAATTAGTTTTTATAATTATCCATACACATTTGGATATTTATTTAGTTTAGGTATCTATGCTTTGCGTGAAAAATTGGGTGCAGATTTTCACAAAGCCTATGTTGAAATTCTGCGTGATAGCGGATCGATGACAGCAGAGGAATTAGTGAAAAAGCATCTTGGCGCAGATATCAGGCAGAAAGATTTTTGGTTACAAAGTTTAAGTATCATCGATAAAAAAGTGACTCGTTTTGAAATGCTTGTTTGATCTAGAGGTATTGCTCTAAATACTTTAATGCATAGGGGAAATTCGTAACCGCTGGACAAAGATCTGGACCTAGACCTGTTGATAATGTTGCGCGTAAGATGTTAGGATTATTACTGGCATTTAAGCATACATATCTGCGTGCATTATAATTCTAATTTTTTGCATAGTAAGCGAGGCGAATGAAGAGCTTTTCTAAATACATCTTGGTAGGACTTCCTGTTCTTTTAGTGGCTGGCACAGCTTTCAATTACATAGCTAATAAAAATCCAACATCGACCGTGGCCGATGCGGCCATGATTGACATGAGCCCCTCGGTGCCTATCGAGCAAGCTTACCCATTTCAAATTTCAGCTAAATCGACATTGTCTTCGGCTTTGCAGTCGCAGCAAGTGACACCGGCAGTGATTCACGAAATTGTTGAGGCCGCTAAACCTGTTTACAACTTAGCTCACATTCTGCCCGGAACTCGATTCCAGCTAACATATGATACTGTGGATGCGACGGCATTGACGGGATTGAAGTTTCGCTTTTCGCCCATTGAAATGCTGGATCTGAAAAAAGTAAATGGCGAGTGGAAGGCAGAAAAAATCACTGAGCAAGTGGACATCAAAACTGTGACTTTTGCTGGTACTGTAACAAGCAGTCTGTGGGAATCTGCAGAAAACGCGAAGATGGATCCCAATTTGATTTCAGATCTTTCAGAAATTTTCGCTTGGCAGGTGGATTTTGCACGAGCTGTGCGAATCAATGATCGCTGGCGTCTTTCGGTTGAACAAAAATTTGTGAAAGGTCAGCCTGTGGGTTGGGGATCTATATTGGCCGCTGAGTATGAAAATTCTGGAGAGCTTTTTCAAGCAGCTCTTTTTCGTAAAAATGGCGAGTCACAGGGTTACTTTGCTTTGGATGGATCAAGTCTGCGCCGATTGTTTTTGAAGAGTCCTCTCAAGTACGGTCGCATCTCTTCGCGATTTACGCGCAAAAGATTTCACCCAGTATTGGGAGTGAATCGTCCCCATCTAGGTGTTGATTACGCAGCTGCCACAGGGACGCCAGTGCGTGCCGTGGGCGACGGTGTCGTGACCTTTGCAGCAACAAGCGGCGGCGGTGGTAAGGTCATTAAGATTCGTCACAACTCAACCTACCAAAC
>JANNCH010000092.1:0-4968 GCA_031386315.1 Pseudobdellovibrionaceae bacterium | reverse complement strand
TGCCAGCAAGAAACAGGACCTGGCACCTTTTCTAGTTGTTACCGTGGACGAGGGTGGTGCGGGCATTTTCGAGAGATTCTATTTCTAGCATAGCAGCCAGAGTGGTTTCTTCCAGTTGTTCGATAGCATTGGAAAGGGCGTGCAGCTCTTTTGCAAGGCTGCCGGCTTTTTCGCCTGTTGCAGTGATTAGATCTTCGTTGATCTTGTCACGATCTTGACTCATTTTTTTAATTTTACGATCGTCTTCTTCAATTTGCTTATTCAATTTTTTAAGTGAAGTGTCGATGCGTTTGCGTTCTTCTTTATAGTTGAATTTGAATTCTCCGCCATTGTCATCTGTCGCAGATTTTTTTGCATTGGCATCAGTGCCGTCCGAGCGACCGGCAAGGTAGCCATTTTGAAGGCTCCATACGTATTCTTCGTAGGTACCGGGATAGAGGGTAAGTTCGCGATTTTTAATTTCAAGAATTTTACTGGCTACGCGGCGAATGAAGCCACGGTCATGGGATACAGTGATGATACTGCCATCATATTGTTCAAGGGCATGGGTCAGGGCTTCGACCGTGTCGAAATCCAAATGATTCGTGGGCTCATCAAGTAATAGCAACGGAGCTTTCTTTAATAAAATCTGTCCTAGAGCCACCCGTGATTTTTCGCCGCCCGATAGAACGCGGATTTTTTTATGGATGGCCTCACCGCTGAACAAAAGACTTCCGGCCATATTCAGAACTTCTTGTTGTAAAACTTCGGGGGCAGCCCCCGCACTCATGGCTTCAATGACTGTATGATCCAGGTTCAATTGATCAGGAGTATGCTGGGCATAATAAGAAAACTGAACTTGATAGCCCCATTTCAATTCGCCCTTCAGCAATGGTATTTGTTCAGCCAAAGATTTTAAGAGGGTGGACTTACCGGCCCCATTAAAACCGACGATTCCCAAATGATCACCGCGCTCAAGACGTAAGTTCACATTAGATAAAATAACTTTTTCGGCATAACCACAGACAGCATTTGTGAGTTCTAACAAAGTTTTACCAGTCGGTCGTGCGCTCGGGATTTGAATGCGTGTATGACTAGGGGCTGCTTTGAGTTCGATCATTTCCATTTTGCCCAAAGCTTTCAGACGACTTTGTGCCTGTCGAGCCTTTGTGGCCTTAGCACCAAATCGAGTGACGAAATCCATGATGGATTTTTTCTTAGCCTGTTGGCTGAGAACCTGTTTTTCGAGAATTTCTTTGAGCATTTGTTTTTGCTCGAAGTAGTCATCTAGATTTCCCGCAAACTTAACCATATCGCCGGCTTCAATTTCTAGAATATGATCGGTGACACGACGTAAAAACTCGCGATCATGCGAGATCACCAAGAATGCACCTTTAAAATCTTGCAAGAAATTTTCAAGCACAAGCAAGGTTTCAAGATCCAAGAAATTCGTCGGCTCATCCAGCAACAACATATTCGGATCTTGACCGATCATATACAGCAGCTTCACTCGCATACGGTAACCACCGCTGAGTTCTTTGAGTTGAGCTTGAAAGTGAGCTTCTGTGATCCCTAACTTTAAACCCAGCTGCTTTAAGTCCCACAATGGCTTTATGCAGTTGTTGTGAAGGTAATCTTCGACCTTTTCGTCGATATTCCAATCGGATTCCTGTTCAAGATACGCCAAGCGCAACTGCTGAGAACGAGTGATGGTGCCCGAGTCCAATTTATCTTGCTCGGCTAAAATTTTGAACAGAGTGGATTTGCCGGCACCATTGGGGCCGATCACACCGACATGTTCGCCATCGTTGATTGAAAAACTCGCATCGTCAAAAAGGACTCGTGGTCCATAATGTTTTGAGCCATTTTGCAGTTGGATCAGATTCATGATTTCTTATTCTTTGAACGGGCCTCTTTGCGTTTTTCTTTGATACGATTTTTTTCATCGACAAAGACTGCTTTGGCTTTATGTTTTTGTGCATCTTCAAAGCCGAGACTGCAATAGGCAACGATGATAACCAAATCACCTTTTTGCACATGCCGAGCCGCAGCCCCATTCAAACAAATTTCACCTTGGCGGCCTTTAATCACATAGGTCGTGAAGCGTGCACCATTATGGCAATTGTAAATGTCAACTTGTTCGTTGATCAAAAGACCACTGGCCTTGAGCAGATCAGGGCAAATGCTAATCGAGCCTTCATAGGTGAGATCTGCCTCGGTAACGGTCGCTCTATGAATTTTAGTTCTCATCATTGTTACGTTCATAGTTGAATTCATAATCTCACTCCTTAAGCATTCATTTGCAAAGCGATTAACATGCCTTTTAAAACCAAATCAGGCAAAATGGCATCGAATATTTTTTCTTTTTCATATAAGTGCGCAAAACCACCGGTTCCGATAACCATAGGTTTGGCTCCTTGAAAGCATTCCTTCGAAATGCGCTCACTGAGTTCGCGAATAGCACCTAAATGGCCATAATAAAGACCAGACTGGATACTTTCAACAGTCGAACGACCAAGGGCCTCGTGGGCCGATACGATCTCAACCGAGGGAAGCTTCGCGGTTTTGCTCTCTAAGGATTCCATGCTGATACGAAGACCCGCAATGATAGAGCCCCCTAGATAATCTTTTTCACTGGTGACAGCACAAAAAGTTGTGGCCGTGCCTAAATCAACGATGATGATATTTTTATTCGGGTAAAGGTGTGCAGCGGCGATAGAGTTCGCGATACGATCAGCACCGACTTCGAGGGGATTTCTGTATTTGATTTTGAGGCCTGTCTTTACTCCGGCTTGTAAAAGAAAAGGGCTGATATTGAAGTATTTCATACAGGCACCACGCAGAGAGTAGACCACTTCTGGTACCACGCTGCAGATACTGATTTGCTTTACCTGCGCAGGGTTAAATCCGTTTTCGCGAATGACAGTACGTAAAAAAATACCCACTTCATCTGAAGAAGAACCCTGTTTAGAATTACGACGAAATCCTAACTTCATCTGATCTTTGTCAAAAAGGCCGCCATAAATTTGGCTATTGCCGACATCGAGAGCTAAAATCATATTGTCACCTCTGGAACCAAGTGCTGCGTTAACTCGGCAATCATTTGCTCAAGACTGTCGCAAGGCACAGTTTTCTTTGAATCATAAATCGTAAATTTATGGGTTTTGTTTATTGAATCAATTTCAGCTAGATCATTGTGAACTACAAAATCAACTTGTCCACTTTTGAAAATCTTTTGAACAGCGGCTTCACGTTCTTCGCTATTTGCATTGCTCGTCAGTTTAAAAGCGATAATTTTGATGGACTTATTTTTAGATATAGATTTTAACCCATCAACCAGCTTTGGATTCTTTTTAAGACGCAATGTCATGGTTTCAGCCTCTGAACTGAGTTTTGAAACATTTCCGGGTTCGTAGGATCTTCCGGCGGCATCAATACTAGTAATCGAATAATCGCTAACGGCAGCTAAGTGAATAACGTGGGTAAAGTTCTCGGTCGACAAATATTTTTCAAGTAAAAACTGAAGGCTTGCAAAACTTGTAAATGCTTCTTGGTGTTCGATATTTTCACTTGAGACGGCATTTTTTGCTTTCAGTAAAAAAACATCGCAGCCTAGGTTTTGGAAAACCTCTGCGATTTGAACGCCTGTGCGTCCCGTGCTTGTATTGCTGATCACCCGAACATTATCGATGGGTTCTTGTGTCCCACCGGCGGTGATTAAAATTCTTGGGATTTTCAAACCAGTGGGTTTCTGAACAGGTGCAGTGGTATTAAATGGAACCTTTAATGCTTCGAGCACGCGTTTTTGGATTTGATCTGGCTCAAGCAAGCGACCATACCCCTCTTCGCCACAGGCTAGAATTCCGGCCGTGGTGTCGAGTAATTCAATGCCCATACCTGCAAGCTTTTTCAAAGAACTTTGTGTGGTCGGATGCGCATACATGCTTGTGTTCATGGCCGGAGCGATCATAAAGGGTTTTTTAAAATCGTGGGCCAAGAAAAGGGTGCTGACGAGGTCATCGGCGATACCTTGGGCGGCTTTATTAATAAAATTAGCCGTTGCTGGTGCCACTAAAATCAAATCTGCCCAACGCATAAGATGTATATGGTCCATCACTGAACCTTGCGCATACAAATCACTCACGGCACTTTTACCTGTGAGACCTTCAAAGGTGGCATTGCCCACAAATTTTAAAGCTGCAGGGGTCGCCACCACTTGCACTTCACAATTGTTTTGAACAAGTCGCGAAATAGCCTGACAGGCTTTGTAGCAAGCAATGGATCCCGTCAGAATGAATAAAACCTTAGATTTTGACATTGTCTATCAACCTCACTTCGCCTAAACGAACGGCGACAAAACGGCGCTGATTTAAATCCATCACATAATCAACTTCAAAGCCTTCTGACTGTAACTGCTGTTGAGCATCAGTTGCTGTCGAACTTTTTGTAATAATCGCATGAATTCGGGGCGCTCGTGCACGCTCTTCAGTTTTTAGACGTACATTGCGTGAACTCATGGCTAGGCCATCCGCTTCGCGAACGGTGGGCACAGGTACGATTTCAACATCCATAAAAAAACTTTTTGCCATGTCTTTGATTAAAGTTAGTTGCTGAAAATCTTTTTCACCGAAGTAGGCCTTCTGAGGTGAGACGATATTAAATAATTTCATCACCACACTGAGGACTCCGTCAAAGTGTCCGGGTCGGTCTTTCCCGCAAAGTAATTTGCTAAAATCATTTTCGATAACCTTAAAACGATAATTGTCTGGATACATATCATTAAATTTTGGGTAAAAAAAATAGTCGACGTCATTGGCTTGGGCCATACGCAAATCGGCCTCCCAAGTGGAGGGATATTTTTCAAAATCCTTAGCGTCATTGAACTGAGTCTTGTTCACGAAAATACTTAAAACCACAATCTTGTTTTCGGCCCGTGCTTTTTTCAAAAGTTCTTCATGGCCCCTATGCAGGGCACCCATGGTAGGGACA
>JANNCH010000025.1:0-2463 GCA_031386315.1 Pseudobdellovibrionaceae bacterium | reverse complement strand
CCATCGGCATATTCGCGCTCGCACGCACAGTATCACCCGAGCTTTGAAGCCATTCAGAAAAAATACACAGGTGGTTTGTCATATTACTCTGGAATTCGTTTGCCAGCAGAAATTCCAGATCGTCCTGACTTTTGGAAGATGAATGATTTTTGGTGGGCCTATAACGATGTCACGGCACCCGTATTAATTTTAGCCACTGAAAAAGACTTTTTAGTTCCGTATTCAATGAATTCGCAGAACTTAAAAAAGAAAAACATCAAAGTTGTGAGCTTTGATGAGGGCTTGCATTGCAGTTTCCCAATACCATACCAGTGGGATGCTTTTAGTTCCTTGCTGCAAGCCTATGTCATGTCTCACTCTGAAGGCTTTCAGTTGCGTGAAGAAAAAATGCAGTTAGATGTTAGCGAAGAAAAAATAAACATGCAGCCGGGACGCTTAGCATTTCGAGTGGCATGGCCAAACAAAAAAAATAAATTCGTGCGTATCGAGTTGGCAGGATTTCAGTTGAGTCTGCCGATTGCTAACTTCGATTTTCAGTTTAAAAATCCTGAACTCAATTCCTCTGAAAGACGTATGCTCGAACGCTGGTTGCAGCAAAACTTGAAAGTCGACTTACAGTCCGTAAAGGGTAAAAAGATAGTCACCGTTCATTGGCAAATACCCCGCTAAGACTTTTTGTGCTCACAAATCTGAAAACCAGACAGTACTTTGCTCAAATCTAAAAGACTGTAATGAGGTTTTCCTTATTCTGAAGTTCATGCAATTTAGTATCGCAACTTCGGTGCCGCTGGTGATTAGCCCAGGGCAGATTTGAAGAAATCGGATTTCTGGGCTAGCTTCAGCATGTACTGTTGCACATCTTCGCGAGCTTCGGGTGCGAGACGAGAGAATGGCACTACATGTTCTGTGGGCACATAACGGAACGTAAAATTAATTCGGCGTGTTTCAAAATTCTCAATTTCATTGAGGGGAAAGATGTGTCCCTCTTTTTTTTCAACTCGTTGCACACGATGAAACAATTGCTTTTTAAACTTTGGTCCACCGAAGATTTGTAATGAACTGTCTTCGAGCCATTGTTGTAAGACAACTTGGGATTGGCTTTGGTGGCCTTGGCTCGATACAAACTGAAACAAGGCGCGTTCACCGAACGAAATAGATGCCACAGGACCTGGTTCGAAATCTTTATGCTCACCCACGCGTGCGTAGTCTACTCTTTTATCGCCTTGGATTTGATTACCATAGTAGTTAATGAGGCAGGTATTCAAGTGCCAGCCGCGGGGGACATCCACTTTGTCGAAGCTCTCAACAACCATCTCTTGAATTTTTTCAACCAAGTAAGCCAATACCGGTGGATAGCCTTCGGCAGCTACACATCGGTTTTCTATACCCTTCGGTGGGTGATAGTAGTTCAAGCACGCAAATTGCCAGTTGCCGAGCCAATAAACGGGGCGTAAAAGTTGACGTTGTTCTTGGCCTTGGGGCGGTGGGTTGTTTTTTGAAAAGCGCTGCTCCCAGATTGGATATAAAGTCTTTAGATACGCAAGTATCTCAACTTTTTCTCTTAGAGAAATATAATTCGGTTTGTAAATCAGTCCTCGCGGACCGTTGGGATTCTTTGCGCGCATTTGCATGAGGCTTAGTGCTATAGCACATTCGCTTTGAACTGGCCAAGTGGCTTTGTACGGGTTAGGATCACTTGCATATAAGGGTGAAAAAATGACAGCTTCGAGAACAGTCAAAAAGATCATTATCGGCCAAGAAGAAAAAGAACAACTGCTGAATAGCATTGCAGATCTCAAAGGCAAAAAGATCCTCATCGTGGGTGATATTGGTTTAGATGAATATGTCATGGGTCAAGTCCGTCGTATTAGTCCCGAAGCCCCGGTTCCAGTTTTAGACGTTGAAGAAACCGACAACCGCTTAGGTTTGGCTGCAAACGTTGCCCAGAATGTTTCAAGTTTGGGTGGGATTCCCATGTTGGTCTCTGTCGTAGGTGACGATATGGGTGCCACGATGTTGAAAGATCTTTGCGCGAAAGCCAAAGTTAGCTGGGATTATATCGTAGTCACTAGCAGTCGTCCAACCACACGTAAAACCCGCGTGATGACGGGTCATCACCATATTGTGCGAGTTGATTACGAAGTAAAAAAATACCTCAGTGCTGAGATCGAACAAAAAGTATTCGATATGATTCAAAAAAATATCGCTCAGGCCGATGCTATCATTATCGAAGATTATGCCAAGGGTGTGATCACTGATACTTTGATGAGAAAAATTGTCGAACTTTGCAATAAATCTGCAACCCGTGTTTTGGTAGATCCACATGTAACCAAAACGGGTGATTTTTATAAAGGCGTAGATTTAATCAAACCGAATTACAACGAAGCTTTGGCATTGTCTGCTTTGGACTTTGACGACCTCAAAGACAACCCGAATAAAGTATTAGAGGCAGGCTTTGCCTTG
>JANNCH010000652.1:0-1547 GCA_031386315.1 Pseudobdellovibrionaceae bacterium | reverse complement strand
ATGACGGCAAGGATCAGTACATGGAATTAAAAATGACAGACAACAAAGGCAATCTGGTGTTCAGAACCAGCAAGTATTTAGTGAACAATGAAGTATGGACACTTAATCTGCAGGGCTATGAAGCGGGCAACTACTTACTCGTCTTGACGGGTGATAAAACAACAGAACAAGCCAAGGTGATTTTTAGGTGAGATGGTTTTTAATCTCCTAGATGAAAGGCAAAATAGTAGAACGAACATGTAATTCATATTCCTTGGCCATTGCCCGCGAACGCTGTGAGGCACAACGAAGTGCAAATAACAGTGACAGAAACATGATTTGAACAATTGAAATCGCATTTGTACGCTTGTAAAAAACATCTGATTTTTTGGTAATGGAATTAGGAGTGCCTTCAACGACTTCCTGAACATACAGGAATTACACAATAAGCCAACTTTTTGGAGTGGTGCTCAGGATTCCCCCCTTAGAAACTATGCGGTTGAAATCCACGCGATGGAAAAGATTATCTCTCCGATGAAAAAGTATTCTGTTTTCTATCGCGTGATTAGGATTGATCTGAAATTCAGAGAAATGAAAGCACATCTAAAAGCTCGGTTAACTTCCACGAGAAAATAAATAAAGTCCAAATCCTATTCTCAATTTCTGCGACATAAACATGTTAGTATGAAGCGTCAAACTAATTGCACATGACTCCCAGTCTCTGGAAGGTGCATATATCCGGTCTAGATTGGCCCTTCTCGAGTTGAGCCGTGCCTTTGAACCTAAACCCGTATTTGCTGATGCATTCGTGAGTAAAATCTGAGTTAAATTCGCATTCTCAGAATTAACCCTGCGAATTTCATGAAAAAAACACTCATACTCTCATTTTTTCTGATCTTGTTGATTCGTTTGAGTGCGCAAAACACTTCCTACTTTCAGCAAGAGGTGAACTACAAAATCGCGGTTACACTTAATGACAAGAATCATACACTGAGTGCATTTGAGGAGTTTGAATACATCAACAACAGTCCACAAGAACTGGAATACCTGATTATCCATCTGTGGCCCAATGGATATAAAAATTCCAAGACGGCCATGTCAAAACAAAAATTCCAGCAAGGCGATTATTTCATGTTATGGGCTGATCAGACAGCAAAAGGCTTCATCGACTCTATGGATTTTAAAGTGGATGGCCAGAAGGTTAATTGGGAATATGTGAAAGAGTACGAGGATATAGCAGTACTCTATCTCAATCAGCCCCTCGCTTCCGGTGGCTCTATAAAAGTAACAACACCCTTTTTCGTGAAGCTTCCAAGCGGCGCCATTTCACGACTCGGGCACGTGGGCGAGAGTTATCAAATCACACAATGGTTTCCAAAACCTGCTGTTTTTGATCAAGATGGCTGGCACGAAATGCCTTATCTCACTCAAGGTGAGTTTTACAGCGAATACGGAAGCTTTGACATCAGCATTACACTACCTGAAAATTATGTTGTTGGGGCGACCGGCGATTTGCAAACGCAAAGTGAAATAGACTACATGAACAGATTATCGAAGCTGCCTTTGCC
>JANNCH010000648.1:0-3687 GCA_031386315.1 Pseudobdellovibrionaceae bacterium | reverse complement strand
TTATATTCTTGAAAGCCTTGGTCAAATTCAGCGAAATTGTCTTTTTCGCGCCAAAGTGCCATATGTGTATCGGCTGACATATAGTCGATGATTTCATTGTATTCTGATTCAGGATATTTTTGACGGAACCAATCTAAGGTCTTTAAAAAGACCGCATACCTTTTCTTTTCGAAAAGAGTTTCTAAAAGTCGCACTTGCTTATTTTCATCCGTAGGCTTTGGTGTGATTTGATAAACAGTCGGCGCAGTTCTAATTTTTTCCCAAGCCTCTGACTGAGTTTGCAACATTGGAAACGGTATATAGTAGTTTTCTTTAGCTGCAATTATGGACTCTTCTTTGATTTCATAGTCTTTGATAGAAAATCTATCGTAGGTTGGATCGCCCCCATCGAAGATTCCCGCCTGAACAGGGTTCACTTCGTTTTGAGCGACATTAAAGCCTTGGCTACTGATTACCAAAGCGTCGGCTGTTGCTGGTTTACGTTTAGTTATGTTTGTTTCATTTTTACTTAATTTATTTGGAAGCTTAGTCGCAATATCAGACGGATTTGTTTTACCTTCAGTGACAGGCACAATCTTTTCTTTTTTCACCTGAGCTTTGGATTTTTGAGTATTGTTAACATAGAAATCAACTACCAAGCGGGACGGCTGATCGGTTAAATAATCAAAACTATCAACTTCATCACCTGAAAGATTCAAGATGATGACGTATTTTCCATCAGGTCCAGACTTATTCACGCTAATGTTATGAATCAACTCACTTTTGAAAGATGAAAGGCTTTTGATTGTTGCCTCATCCAAAGGATTCACAGTTATTTCAACTTGCGTCTCATCCTTTTTTTGCACGCGCTGAACATCGTAGTTCCAATTTTGTTCGCCACTTAATTCTAAATGAACCGTGTCGGCCTGTGCAGTGATAGTCCCACTGATGGATTTTGCCCAAGTATTGACTGGACTAAGTGCCAGCAGAATTAACAGACAGAATGTGGTCACAGCAGCTTTCAACTTGTTCACTCCTTGAACAGACTTTTCTACGGGTTTCCCCACAGCCAGAACAATTGGTTACGATTGCATGGATGGTGCCAGCCTATTTCAAGGTCCATTGGCAAATTAGTTCAAGATGGGCAAAATGTTTCATAAATTTTCTGTCAGGCCTGACAAACTCATGACACGGACATAGGTCTTGAATTACACTTGAAGCACTGAATTTTCCTAAGCAAATTCCGATAGAGCAAATAACAAAGCGAAACAATGAGACGACAACAAGAGAAACAATGAGACGACAACACTTGATATACTTCTTAGTTTTATTTCTTGGCGCATGCGTATCGGTAAACATACCGACTTCTTCTTCTGTGAAAGCAACAGGAGCAAGTTATACCGAGCCCGGCACACCATTCAAATCCATCAAGCCCCAACAGCTCGATAAAGTATGGCTCAGCGAAAAAACGGGTAATACAATTTCTTATCTTTCCGAATGCGAAAACCCCATGGACCCTGGACTTCGACAAATTGAAGGCGAATCGCTGTCTGCCCTTGGCAAACTGAAAATTGAAAGTTCAGTGAATGCAACATTTAACAACCGTGAATCGCTACTTACTACCGCAAGTGGCGAAGTCGATGGTATTCCAGCAAAAGTAAAGCTAGTAATTTTTAAACGCAACAATTGTAGCTACACACTAACCTATGCAGGTATTGCAAAAAATTTCACAAGTGAAACTTCGATCTTTGATAAATTTGTGGAAAGCTTTAAGGTTCCATGAATAGTATCGCACTTCCGCTATCCGCATTTTTAATCGAGCTGTTTCACTTTACCGGTGGAGTAGGTCTTTTAACGCGCCAAATAGTACGTGAAATTTTCACAGGCAAATTCTATTGGAAGCTCTTGGTCGAACAAATTTACCATGTCGGCAGTCGTTCGCTACCACTAGTCGCAGTTACCGCAGTAAGTATCGGCATGGTGATGTCATTGCAGTTTGGACTAGGCTTAGAAAAATTTGGAGGCAAGCTCTATGTACCAAAACTACTTGCCGCAACGATTTTACGTGAAATCGGTCCGATGTTTACAAGCTTAATGCTTGCTGCACGCGTTGGTGCAGGCATAGCCAGTGAAATTGGCTCAATGGTTGTGACTCAACAAATTGATGCCATACGCGCATTGGGCACCTCGCCTATTAAAAAAATTGTTATCCCACGTGTACTTGCCAGCCTTATCACACTTCCGCTTCTTGCAACCATGGCCAATGTCATTGGAAACATCGGTGGTATGATTGTAGGGGTAACTGAACTTAAGCTGGATGCAAAATACTACTTACTTAAAGTTTTAACCACTTCATCACTTTCTGATTTCTTTTCTGGGTTTTGCAAAACATTTTTCTTTGCGTTGATTATTACAATACCCGCTTGTTACTTTGGACTGACCGTCAAAAACGGTACCAAAGAAGTCGGAATCGCGACAACAAAAGCCGTGGTAACTTCTTCCATTTTAATTTTAGTTGCTGATTTCTTTTTATCAAAAGTTTTTTGGCTACTGGAGAAATGGTAATGAGCACAACCACTGGCGCCATCGAAGTTATTGACTTTAAAAAATCCTTCGGCTCTAAGGTCGTGCATGATGGTGTGAATTTCTACGTACGCAAAGGCGAATGCCTTGGTCTTGTCGGCGGATCTGGCACAGGCAAGAGTGTGCTATTGCGAAGCCTCATTGGACTAGAAAAACCTGACAGCGGACAAATCCTTATCAATGGTGTTGATATTACTCCGATGGATGAAGCTGCTCTTGCGCACATTCGCAAAAAGGTTGCCTACGTTTTTCAAGGTGGCGCCTTATTTGATTCGATGACAGTTTATGAAAACCTTGCCTATCCGTTACGCGAACATTTTAAATTAACTGAAAAAGAAGTGCGTGACCAAATTCTTACACAACTTGCAGAGTTTGGCCTTGCCGGAAATGAAAATATATTTCCAGGTAGCCTCTCGGGTGGAATGCAGAAACGTGTGGGCCTAGCCCGTGCTATGATGATGCATCCTGATGTCGTTCTTTACGATGAGCCCACGGCAGGACTGGATCCTTTCAACACTAAAAAAATTCAAGAATCTATTTTGGCCCTAAAATCTCGCGGTGTGACTTCTATACTAGTCACTCACGACATGCCGACGGCTTTCGCCGTGTGTGACAAAATGGCTTTCTTGATGGGTGGTAAAATTATCGCCCAAGGTACCATGGAACAATTAAAAAAAGACACCACCGGACCCATCGCTCAGTTTATCAGCGGAGAGAGAGCATAATTATGGAATCACACAGCAGCACACAACTCAAAGTCGGTATTTTTCTAAGCATCGGGATTATTATCTTTTTAGTTTCCATTTTTATGCTGGGCGCAGATCGTGCCATTTTCACAACTTATGTTCGCATACATGCAAATTTTGATCAGGTCACTGGTTTGGCAGAAGGCAGTGTGGTTTCTCTGTCAGGCATTACTGTGGGTAATGTTGAAAAGATTACTTTTGTTTCTGAAACAAATTCGTTAGACGTAAGAATGAAAATTGATTCGGCCTTTGCTTCAAAAATAGCTTCCAATTCTCAAGTAGAAATTCGCACGCAAGGCGCCCTCGGTGACAAGTTCGTATTTATCATTCCTGGCAGTGCCAAGGCCGAGCCAATAAAAAATGGCGATGTTCTAGCCAT
>JANNCH010000614.1:0-6820 GCA_031386315.1 Pseudobdellovibrionaceae bacterium | reverse complement strand
AACCTTTGAAGAAATACGAATTTTCAAAACAGAGTCCGACGCTGGCGCATCCCAAACCTTTAGAAGTAATTGAGGCAAAGCCAAACGATCCTTCGGAAAAGACAAAAGCAACTGGCTGCGGTGAGTTCCTGCGCTGACGTTTGTTGCAGCAAGACACGAATCCTTGCCAATCACCTCGTCAATACCCTGATCTGTCATCCAGTCTTTGTTGACTGTTGGTGCGGCCAAGGCCGTGCTCGCAAACATAAATACTAGTAAAGCGTGGACAAGTGGTTTCATTTCGTCTCCTGACATATACGAAAAAGTTAAATCTTCATGATATACACTACATCAGTAATTGCATATCAAAGACAATGCCAAGACATTATGACACCTCTCGCATTATCAATTGACGCAAATGCAAATGAAGCAAGATTACAGTTCTGCAAATATTTTTACGGAGTTTTACTAAGGGCTTCTTTGAGTTTACTGAGCTCGCGATTGGATTTCAGAATATCTTCGCGCACAGCATTCTGCTTGTCGCGATTGCCATTGAGTCCATTCGTAAGACGCGTTCTTTGCTTACGAATATGATCGGCCTCTTCACACACAAACTTCTGTTGTTCTTTTTTCATGAAATCATCATAGATAAATTTATATGAACAATCGCTGGCATTCTTAGGTAGCACCGAGATCTCTTTCGACATCTCGGATTCGCTTAGTTTGAGCTGTCTTTGCTGCTCTTCAAGGGCGACGATAAGCTTTTCATTTGTGGCAATATTGTCCGCCAAGTATTCTTTTCGCCCCTGATTATAACGGGGCAAAAAATCCAATTCTTGTTCAGCAATACAAATATTGCTGTACACTTTGCCTGACTTGCCAAAGCTATAACCTTTGTCAGGCGTACAGAAAATCTGCAGACCCAGGGCATAGCTAGCGCGCATTTCTTGCGGATCTAAATTGTCACAAAAATTAAAAAAGATGGGTATGCCCGTTTTTGCACGCAAAAAGATCTCGTCATAGTGACACATTTTATCGTGACCTAACTTAAAACCTTGCTCGACCTGAACGGCATTCACTCGTTCGACTTTACGACATTCTTTAATAAACGCATCTTGATCAACATAGCGACCTTCAAAGGCCACTCCCTGTGAATATTCAAACCAATTGGTGTCGTCACATTTATCTTTGAGGGCCCAGTTCGCACAGCCGGACAAAACCACAGCAAAAGGTAGAATAAAACCCAGTCCTGTTAAATTTGTCCGACGCATTCACTCCTCATTTCAATTAACTAACGCACCTGCGAAACCAAAAGGTAGCTGGTACGCCTGCTCGTCCGCTCTCTTATTTTAGAAGAGTGGCGCGGGCGGCGGCTAAGCGGGCTATGGGCACACGAAATGGCGAACATGAAACATAGTTCAAGCCTGCCTTGTGAAAGAACTCGATGGAATCTGGATCACCGCCGTGTTCGCCACAAACGCCCACTTTAAGGTCTGGTTTTGTACGACGACCTAGCTCAACACCCATTTTAACCAAAGCCCCCACTCCGACTTGATCAATACTGACGAATGGATCTTTAGGTAAGATTCCACTGGATACGTACGAGCCTAAGAATCTTCCGGCATCGTCGCGTGAAAGTCCCAATGTCGTTTGAGTCAAATCATTCGTTCCAAAACTAAAAAAGTCTGCGAAGTCTGCAATCGCATCGGCGGTTACCGCCGCACGTGGAAGTTCGATCATGGTTCCAACAAGATATTTGAAGCTGACGCCTTTTTCTTTTTGAACTTTTTCGACTTCGTTCACAGAAAGTGCACGCAACATTTCTAATTCTTTGTCAGTCGCAATCAGTGGAATCATGATTTCAGGGATCAATGTTTTGCCTGACTTCACAATATCACTGGCAGCTTCTGCAATCGCTCGCACTTGCATTTGATAAATTTCAGGATAGGTAACTGCCAAGCGACATCCACGGTGGCCTAACATCGGATTAAATTCATGCAAAGATTTAATCTTTGCACGCAAACGATCATAGTCTTGTCCCAGACGCTGGGCCAAATCTTTGATCTCAGAATCTGAATGGGGCACAAACTCATGCAAAGGTGGGTCTAACAAACGAATGGTAACAGGAAAGCCTTCCATGATTTTAAATAGCTGTGAAAAATCATCGCGCTGCATAGGCAAAAGTTTGGCCAGCGCCTTCACACGGTCCGCTTTATTATCACAGGTGATCATCTCACGAACCGCATCAATGCGATCCGCACCAAAGAACATATGCTCGGTACGACAAAGACCAATGCCTTCGGCACCAAAGTTACGTGCAGTTGTGGCATCTTTCGGAGTATCTGCATTGGCACGAACGCCTAACTTACGAATCCCATCCGCCACTTTCATAATACGATCAAACTGGGCGTCTAATTTAGGTTCGATGGTTTTGACCTCACCTAAGAAAACTTCGCCAGTGCCACCATCCAAGGTTAAGATGTCGCCCTTTTTAAGAACGTATCCTTTCACTTTCATGGTCTCATTGCGATAGTCGACTTCTATTTCTGCACACCCCGCCACACAGCATTTACCCATGCCACGTGCAACCACGGCTGCATGCGAAGTCATTCCACCTCGCGTGGTCAAGATACCTTGGGCCGCAATCATGCCGGCAATATCTTCTGGTGACGTTTCAACACGCACCAAAATAACTTTCAGACCTTTTTCTTTCCACTCGACTGCTTCTTCTGAAGTGAAAACGATTTGCCCAAAAACACCACCAGGACTGGCCGGCAAGCCTTTTGCCAATTGTGTTTTTGTAGCCTTTGGATCCAAAGTCGGGTGCAACAACTGATCTAACGAAGAAGGATCTAGTCTTAGAATTGCTTCATGCTCGGTAATTAATTTTTCATCGATCATATCACAAGCAATGTGCAAGGCCGCTTTGGCCGTGCGTTTACCATTGCGAGTTTGCAGCATCCACAATTTGTTTTTCTCGATTGTGAATTCAATGTCTTGCATATCACGATAATGTTTTTCTAGTTTTTGATAAATCTCGACCAATTCGCCATAAGCTTTCGGCATGGCCTCTTCCAAGGATTTTACACCCGTTGGCGCCGCTGCTTTTTTTGTGATCGGCTGCGGAGTACGAATCCCAGCGACCACGTCCTCGCCCTGGGCATTGATCAAAAACTCTCCGTAAAAAGTTTTTTCACCCGTCGAAGGATCACGTGTGAACGCCACACCTGTGGCCGAGTCTTCACCCATATTTCCAAACACCATGGACTGTATATTAACGGCTGTTCCCCAAGCGGCAGGAATGCTGTGCAAATCACGGTAAGTGATCGCACGCGGAGTATTCCAGCTATGAAATACCGCAGTGACTGCGCCCCAGAGTTGTTCCCACGGATCGGTCGGGAATGATTGACCTGTCATTTGATGAACGAGCTCTTTGAATTTTTTAACAAGCAATTTCAGATCATCCACTGTCATCTCGGTATCGAGTTTGTAGTGTTTGTCTTCTTTGAGGTCTTCCAATGTCACTTCTAAAAGTGAACTATTCATATTCATCACAACATCAGAATACATTTGAATAAAACGACGGTAAGAATCCCAAGCAAAGCGCGGATTATCTGAAATCCTTGCAAGTCCTTCGACGGTTTGATCATTCAGACCAAGATTTAGAATTGTATCCATCATCCCCGGCATAGAGGCACGGGCCCCCGAGCGCACACTCACCAACAATGGGTTATTTACATCACCAAACTTTTTTCCAATTTTGCTTTCTACTTTTGCCATGGCCTTTTGCACTTCTGAGCGCACCCAGTCCGGCAGTTTGCCGCCACACTCATAGAAGTGCGTGCAAATTTCAGTCGAGATTGTAAACCCTGGTGGCACCGGAATACCCAAAGAAGTCATTTCGGCTAAGTTGGCACCTTTTCCACCCAGGGTGTTTTTCATTCCGGCATTGCCTTCGGAATCCCCAGCTGCAAAAAAATACACGAACTTTTCTGGTTTGCTTGTTTCTGAACCTGCTTTTGAACTCATATATCCAGTCTCCTTCGGATTCGCTTGTAGCGAGGCAGCGCAAGTTGAACTTGCACCACCTTATGGAACGTTAGTTAGAAAATGTTTTTAATTTTTGCGCGATGTAGGTATTCAATCCTGCCATAGGCACACGCTCTTGGGTCATCTTGTCACGGTGGCGAACTGTGACCGCTTGATCACCCGCGGTTTCAAAATCCACAGTCACACAAAACGGAGTCCCCACTTCATCCATACGACGATAGCGTTTACCGATCGAAGCTGTTTCATCATAGGCGACATCGAAATCTTCAGCCAATTGATCACGAAGTTTTTCAGCCACCGAGGTGAGTTCTTCTTTTTTCGACAATGGCAAAATACCCACTTTGAACGGAGCAATGTCTGGGTGAAGTCCCAACACCACACGAGTGTCCTCTTTACCCGCTTCATCCGTCGTGACTTCTTCACGGTAAGCATCACACATAAATGCTAAGAACAAACGATCACAGCCCACAGCTGTTTCGATCACGAACGGAATATATTTTTCTTTGTTCGGTTCGTCGAAGTATTCTAAATTTTTACCCGAGAACTGCATATGCTGAGTCAAATCGAAGTTGCCACGATTGTGAATACCTTCGAGCTCGCTAAAGCCCATCGGGAATTTGTATTCAACATCCACTGCCGCACGCGCATAGTGCGCAAGCTTATCGTGATCTTTAAATTTTAAATTTTCTGCTTTGATACCGTATTTAAGATAGAAACCCCAACGACGTTCTTTCCACTCTGTGAAATATTTTTCGTCCGTGCCTGGTTTGACGAAATATTGCATTTCCATTTGTTCAAATTCTCGCGTGCGGAAAATAAAATTGCCCGGAGTGATTTCATTACGGAATGACTTACCAATGGCCGCAATACCAAAGGGGATTTTATAACGAGAGCTTTGCTGACAATTTTGAAAATTCACAAAGTGACCTTGCGCGGTCTCAGGGCGTAGGTAAACCACACTACCCGTTTCTTCGAGTGGTCCCATATGAGTCTTGAACATCAAGTTGAAATTTCTTTCTTCGGAAAGATCTTTGCCACCGCACTGAGGGCATTGTTTTTTATTGATGTATGAATCTGTGTTGTCTGCGCGGAAGCGAGTTTTACAAGTACGACAATCCACCAAAGGGTCTGAAAAACCATCCACGTGACCTGAAGCTTTCCAAACAGTTGGATGCATCAAAATCGCAGCGTCCAAACCCACGATATCAGAACGACGGGTCATGGCATTCCACCACGCGCGTTTCACATTTAACTTCATCAATGAGCCCAAAGGACCATAATCCCAACAGCTTCCAAGTCCACCGTAAATCTCACTGCTTTGAAAAACAAAACCACGGCGTTTGCTGAGACTGACGAGGGTGCTTAAATCCTCGAGATGTTTAATTTTCATTGATGGGCTCCTGAATGGAAAAGATTTTGGAGTTATATAAATAACTCCCCTAAATTCGTATCTTGCTGACTGAAACCAGTCAAATAATCGCGCTTTGCGCGTAGCATCTAGTAGGTGCTTTCTTGCAAAGACTCAGCACCCCATTCATCATTGAAAATGAAAACAACTGGCCCACGCCTTTTTCTGATCAAATCAGGAGGAAAATTGAGTTACAAAAAGCCTGTTATAATGATTTTGGCACTCGCGTTGCTCAGTATTTTTGCATATCAGAAGTTGAACGTTGATTTCGGTGGCCGCGCCGAGGCGCAAAGCCCGCAAAAACTGATAAAGTCCGAAGAAAAAGTGCGCAAAGAAATGATCGTGATCTCTCGCCAGTTGGGTGTTTCTTGTACCGAATGTCACAATGTTCAAAACTTCAAAAATGAAGATAAAAAGAATTTCAAAATTGGTCGCGAGCATATGAAAATCACTGAAATGCTCAAGGCGAACGGAATGAACGGCCAAAATGGCAGCCCCGAGGCCACATGCTTTATGTGTCACATGGGAAAACTGCGCCCCGATTACAAGGAAAACGTCACCGAATAGCCAAGTTTGACGTCTCACGATGAGATTCTCCAATCAAATCAAGCCCCTATTTTGCGCATAGCTTTTGCTTTGAATCCTCTACAGGAGGCCTCTTTGCGTGCATCTTTGATTTTGCTATCTATGCTGATTTTCTTGCTCGCAAATAGTCACGCTCAAGCGGCGGCACCAACGCGCTTTAGCAGTCCTCAAATGTACGGAAACTACTCTTTGCGTGAAGGCACCGATGATTGCCCCCACGAGCTCAGTTGGCAAGCCATGCCCAAATGTGATGGTGGGTTTCAACTGCAAGAAATCAACACTAGCCCCAAGCAAAGACTTACCCACAGCGAAAATTTCTGTAACATCAACAAAAAATCTGCGACATCCATTCAGCGCGCCTCTGGAAACCAAAAATTCAAAGTGCAGTACACAGTCGAAGCCGACAATGGACTCATTAAAAAACATCAAATCATAGAACACAGCATTAACAATGCGCCCTATACAATCGAGCTACAGGCCTCTCTCATACTGGACCAAGATGGCTCATTTTTATACGATCGCAGCCTAGGTCAAAAGGGCTGGAGCTGCCTTTACAAAAAGTAATTCCACTGTAACCTTTTTCTCTGCTAAAACGAATACATTGGTAGCAGTACACGCAAAAACAAGCGGGGGCTTTCAATGCAAAAATCAATTGTGTTTCTTATCCTCTTACTAGGAGCAGTAGCCATGGCAGACTATACAAAGTTTCAAAAACCTACAGACTCTGAACTTAAGAAAAAATTGACGCCTGAGCAGTATCAAGTGACTCAAAAAGAAGGCACCGAACAACCCTTTGCC
>JANNCH010000598.1:0-1664 GCA_031386315.1 Pseudobdellovibrionaceae bacterium | reverse complement strand
GATTAAATAATATCAAAAAATCTTTAGAGTCAAATAATACAGAGAATATTAAAAGTAATTTACAAGAATTAGAAGAGATTATCTTAAACACTGACGCTTGGCATACTGGCAATCTAGATAAGGCAAGCATAGAGACAGAGCTTAATAATATTAATTTGAAATTAGAATCTTTTGATATAAAGTTAAGAGAGATAAGAGAAAAGATGAATAGTCTAGATATAGAAAGGAGTAATTATAATAATCAAAAATTAATAGAAATAAAAAAAGTATATGAAAACAAATATGCATTAGAGCGAGATCTAAACAATATAGAAAACACTAGATTAAGTTACGAGAGAGATCTGGAACTCGTAAAAAGTAAAGATCAAGATTTTAATATTAGCCTAGACGAGGCCAATAGATTCGTAGGCCACAAGGTACTTGGCTACAAAAATGAAACATTAGAAGCTAACTATTCTCAGCATGAGAATGAAAGATTAGTAGAGAGATTAAAAATAAGAATAGAAGAGCTAGGCATATTAGATCCAACTACAATTAGAAACAGTTTTGAAGAAATGAAAGGCAGAGATGCTCACTTAAAGTCAGAAATAGAAGACTTAACCAAGACAAAAACTTCTCTTGATTCTCTTATTTTAGAATTAGAAAATAGTATAAAGACTGACTTTAACAAAGGGTTAGAAAAGATTAACTTCGCATTTAATAATTATTTTCATGAAGTATTTCCAGGTGGCCGCGCCGCGTTACATGTCATTAAGGTTAAAAATGCAGACTCACAAGATGAAAATAATAACGAATCAGAAAGTGAAGAAGGGTTGGAAGTAGAAGGGGTGGATATCACTATTAACTTGCCAAGTAAAAAAGTAAATGACATTAATATGCTTAGCGGCGGCGAGAGGACATTATCGTCTATCGCTCTCCTTTTCGCGATGACAAGTATCATACCTCCACCATTTATGGTGCTAGACGAGACTGACGCCGCGCTAGACGAGATGAATGCTAAAAAGTATGGCAAGATGCTAGGCAGATTATCAGAAAAGTCTCGCCTATTAGTTATTACTCACAATCGTGAGACCATGAATGAGTGTGACGTACTGTACGGGGTTACTATGGGTGCTGAGGGGTATAGCAGGTTACTATCTATCAAGTTCGACAAGTAATATTAATATTTATAATTATGAAGAATTTATTGTTTTTTATAAATCATATAGAAAATAGCATTACTAAGACTTTACTTTATTATTTTCTTTTAGTTGCTTTTACATTATCTGGCTTTATGATTGGAATGACTGCTAATATTATTGGAAATAAAGGGGAAGTAAAAATAGAAAATGTAGATGGCAGTGTTTATGGTGAAAATATATCTAATCTTGATTCAAATAATTTTTCTAGTACTACTAAAAATACAGAAGACTACAAAATAAACGAAAACAAAATAGTTAACAAATCATTTATCTTTGGGTCATCAAAAGGTAAATACTTTTATTACAAGGGGTGCGGCGGCGATTCCATCGCCGCCAAAAACCTGCGTTATTATAAAAGCGAAGCCGAAGCAATTGCTATTGGTAAGAAGCTTTACAAGAAATGCGAATAGTTTTTTAAATTCTAAAATATTACTTTTCAGTTTCCTTATTCCTGCACAAAATACTTTTGGGTAGTTACGCGTC
>JANNCH010000587.1:0-8165 GCA_031386315.1 Pseudobdellovibrionaceae bacterium | reverse complement strand
GCTACTATTGGGTTCACTGGGACTCCTCCTTAAAAAATACCTTTATAAAAACTAATTAGACTGATTCAAAACGAACGGGTAACCGGCCACTTCCGCAATCATACCTGGCGGAGGCTCTGGAAAGACCCACGAACCTAAACGATCACGAATGCAATTTTCAACTGTCGAATTACCAAGTGTTGAGCTCTTCACTCGAACATTCTTTGCCGCTCCTCTTTCAACAATCTGCCATGCGATCACAACCTTACCTTCAAGACGTTGTCCCTTTGGTAAAGTGTTGAGGACTCTCTCGTAACAACTTTTCACTTCATTCAACTTGGCACGAATCACACGCCGAACAGCTTCTTTATCAATGGTTCCGATGAATTCTTCTTCAGCACCGCCGGGCTCAATCGCCACACTTGTTTTGCTACCGAAACCTTCACCCGATCCGTAAGCAGCTTGACCGCTACTGCGGCCTTTTGTACCAATTCCCGCAATACCTTGAGTCGCCGTCCCTTTGCCACCCGCTCCGGTGTCTTTAAACTTCGAACCTAAATCATCGCCTGCACGGTTTTCATTAAAACCTGAAGTCCCTGTCGCTTTATCGGCCATTCCCAAAACTTCACCCGAACCCGAGTAAGCTTTATCGATATTGGCACGATTTCCACCACCACCGAAGGCGCTGAAAAGACCGATCTTAGAAACGTCTTTGTTTGCACTCTGCGCATTGGCACCTGCAGTTGCACCCTGCTTGACGGCTCCACCCTGCTTCGTAGATGTGAATTTTTTTGGACGGTTTGTCTCAGGTTTAGGTGCCACTTCGTTTGCACGAGTAGCAGTTTGTGCCTTAGCTGCCGTTTGATTATTCACTTGGCCTTTTTTCTGCGCATCTCTTTGCTGATCCGCCACAGTTACCTTTTTAGGTGTCGGCGTCGGTATCGGTGACGGAGATGGAGATGCCACTGGCTTCGGTGGTTCTGGCTCTGGCGGAGGAGGTGGCGGCGTTGGTTTAGGTGCATTGAAAATCACCTGTGCCACTCGCTGCACGTCTTCTTGTTTTTGCTCTTCACCATCTTTAGGAGTCGTCGCTGAAATGTACAACGCCAGGACCGCAACGATGACAAGAGACATTACGACACCCGTCAGCTCAGAAGCTGACAACATAAGAGGTGGCAACATAGGAACTATTGGTGATTGCGGAGCATATCGCACATAGAGTGTCAGTTCAGATCCAGTTGCGGTAATACAAATCATATCACCCTGATCAAGACGTGCGCTACTACCCTGACCTGCTCTTTGAGCACGCCCGGATTTAATCATAGCATCTTGATTCATAGTTTCGGCGCTTTGAATCAACTCTAAAGTCATATCTGCTGTCGTGTTGATTTTAATACCATTCGAAATATCTATGAGGGTCCAATTTTTGGGAGCAAAACCAGGAGGCATTTCAATGTCTTGATTGATCTTAACAAGACCTTTTTTGCGGAAGTGATATGTTGTTAGCACTCGCTCTTTCCAAGCGACGATAACCTCTAACACAGCACCTTTACCTGGTTTCAAAAATGTGCGCAGATCCTTGATTTCACTTGCAGGTGCATATGTACCAGATGGACTTTTCTTTTTACCCATCGCCGACTTATTACTTGTCGCACGAATCTCTGGCTTGTTTACATGCTTTGCAGAGGCAGGTGGTGATGTGGGCACGACAGCAGGTTTTTCACGCACGGGCTGCTCAACAGCCGGAGCTGACGGCTTCGCGGCAGGAATGACAGCTGGCTCAACAGGTGCCGCTGGGGGAATCGGTGTGGGTGCAGGCGTAGATACTGCCGCTATCACCGGCGCAGTGACAACAGTTTCATTCGGAGCCATTTTTGGTTTTGGCACGCCAACGAAGAAAACAATTTTAAATGGGCCAACGAAGACTTCATCACCTGATGTCAGAATTTCATCCAGAACAGCTTGGCCGTTCTTAAATGTTCCTGACTGCGAACCCATGTCGCAGATGTAGTAGCCGTTATCACGCAGCTCAATTAAGCAGTGGATCGGGGAAACCCCGTCAGCATCTAAATCTAGATGCACATCCGCATTGTGACCAATAACAACCTGTTGTTGATCAAACTGCTTAACTTCGACGAGCTGATTATTTTTAAAGACTCGTAAAATTAAAGGCGATTTCAATTAACACTCCGAACTCGCTGTATATCCTCAGTTGTTCTTCTCATCTCGGGCAAAAAATTCTCTCTTAACTTAATCAATCTTTTATAGTTAAAATTCTTTTTTTGAAAAAGATAAAACAGCTCTGGCTTTTGAGTCGAACCTTCAACGAGTTCGTCTTCGAAGTTCATAGTTGCTTTTCTTTCTTTCTTCGCGGCTGT
Source organism: Pseudobdellovibrionaceae bacterium (assembly GCA_031386315.1). Lineage (GTDB taxonomy): Bacteria > Bdellovibrionota > Bdellovibrionia > Bdellovibrionales > Bdellovibrionaceae > JANNCH01. Next base: position 5,808 of record JANNCH010000587.1, on the reverse strand, counting down.
TTGTGCACGAGACGTGCCCATGACTAAAAGACTTGTCAGCAATAAAGAAAATTTTAATAGTCTTTTAAAATACACAAAGGCCCCCTTTTCTATTTTACACCAGCTTTTGCCTTGTTTTCCAAAGCATTTATGCGATTACGGGACTCCGAACTTAGACCTACAAACTTTAGTCTGTTAATAACTTCCAAACCTTCGTTCATTTTTCCCATATTATCGATCAGCAAAATCGCATAATTCAACAATACTTCTTTGCTATTGCTTTGATCTTTCAATGCTGCCTTATACACATCTTCTGCACGCTCGTACTTATGTGTTGCAGCTAAAGCGATTCCGAAATTATTCAAAATTTTTGCATCACGAAGTCCTCGACTGTGGGCTGTTTCAAGTGCAATAGCTGCTTTGGCATAATCCTTTTCTTGAACGTAAATCGCACCTAAATTTGCCGAAGCTACTTGGTCATTAGAATTTAGCGTAAGTGCTTTACGAAATGCCTTAATGGCTTCTCGGCGCTCATTTTGAGCTAGTAAAACTATACCTAAGTTAGAGTAAAGCTCGCTGGAATTCTTATGATACGAGGTTCCCTTTGAAAGTAAGTATTTGGCTACATCAAAGCGACCTTTTTTATAGTTAAACATTGCCATTGCATTGAGTGCCTTTAAATCAGTAGGCGTTTGACTCAGAATTTGCGATGCGGTTGTATAAATTTTTTCGTCATTCTGAGCCTTAATAGAATCATTCAAGGCATCGTATTGTGATTGCGGAGCTGGTGGTGCTACAACTTTTTCTTTGATGATCTCATCCGAAGCATCTTCTTTCGGGATAGGCATGCTTTCGGCGCGATTACCACTTGTGTCGCCCGATTGAAGTGGCGAATCAGCCACCTCAATCTTAGATGGTGATGAAGAGCATGCTGCTAATGACAATAATGTTAATACGAATATAATTTTTTTCATCATTGGCTAATCCAGTTTACAAGTCTTGTATCCGAGCCCACTTCGCCGTTGTCATAGTAAGCTTTCGAATCTTGTTTGTTCATATATTCAAGTGCCGTTTTGTACGAATGATTGTAGGTTTCTAGCTCCCAACCGCGCTCGACAGCAGCTTTGTAACCCTCTCGAGCCTTCGCAATGAAGGGCTCTGCATACTTTTCAATACCTGCTTTGTACTGTTTGGTTTCTTCTGCATTCAAACCACCTGGAATTGGAGCATTCAACATAGCTTGTCCCATATTCAAATTTGCTTCACCAAGAATACTCAACGCACTCACAATTTCTTCGGCACTGTCGTACTTAATGACTTCTGTTAGCTCTCCACTCAAACGAGTCAATAATGCGATCTTACGATCCACGGCTGCTTTTTGTTTTGACGGATCCCTTGGGAAATTAATCGATTTCATCTCACGGAAAGTTTCTGTACTTTGTTGCAACTTGATTTTAGCAGCATAGGTAGCACCTACTCCCTTTCGATCCGGAGCAAAACGTTTCTGGATTGCCAAGGTACGACGACGATATTCATCTGCATCTTTCGCACGATTAATTTTGCCAGACAATTCGCTGATCCAGTAATTTGACTCTACAACCTTCTCTTGATCGTTGGCTCCAGAATCTAGATATTCTTGAAAATTCAAGATAGCCGCACTAATACGCCCTGCTTTTCTGTGAATCTGAGCAATCGAGTATCGAGCATCACGAGTTTCAGAACGTTTTTTGTTCATGTCGATAAACTCAGTATATGTCTTCACTGCTGAATCTGTGCGACCCATGGCTTCATACATCACTGCTGCATTGTACATAAGATTCGCAGCCAATGGATCTTTTGGTTTTTCATCAGAAGCTTGACGGTACAACTTAGCGGCCTCTTCGAACTGAGCCGAATCCTGATATTGTTTTGCTAAAAGACGCTTTGCCTTCCAGCGCATATCAACTTTGTCAGGCTCTTTTGAATTGAGCACTTCACGATAATTTGCTATTGCATTGCCATTCAACCCAGCACGTTCAAAATTTACACCCGCATTGAAAAATGCAATTGTCGCTAAATTTGATTTAGGATTTTGCTTTGCAAAGCCTTCAAAAACTTTAGCACTTTCAGCATAGTTTTTTGCAACTTCAAGATCTTGACCACGTTTAAAGCTGGCCTTTTCTAGAACTCCACGAATATCGGCCCCTGCTTTTGATGAAGCAATAGAGGGCACTGCTAAAAGTTCAGATCCTGCTTTTTCGAGCCCTGCATAATCTTTTCTCAAATTATAGATATCAAGCAATAAATTGGCAGAGTACTCAGCATATTTTGTGCTTGAATGCTTTTGTACGATGTCCCTGAAACTTTGAGTAGCTTCATCAAAGTGATTACTTTGATAGTATAGTCGACCGATGCGAAATTTAATTTCTGCAGTCTTCTCAGAATTCGGGAACTTCTCGACATACCACTGGCCAGCTTTGATAAATCTTTCAACCTTAGGCTCTAAAGACACTGAATCTAAAGAATTTCCAATTCGCTTCTGCATTTCTTGATCAGTTGGAATGCTGCGCTCTACTGCCAGAAGTAAATTCTGAGCAGCTTTGCCATAGAATTTGCTTTGAGGAGCATTATCAACGATCCATTTGTAATTAACTGCAGCCTCGTCAAATTTACCTGTATCATACAGCAATTCACCATAGTAGAAGCGCATATCAGGTGCATTCGCGGCATCACTGAACGTCGTTAAATAAAGTTGATAGCCATCATTCGCCAAACCTTGCGAATAAGGGGCTCGAGAATTTTGCGCTGTCTGATGCTGTTGTAACACATAATTGCGCAATGTTGTTTCACGCAGTTTATATGCATTCTCAATCAATTCGCGATTGGATTTATTAGCCTGGAACCAACTTGTTGAAGGACCGTAGTCCTTCACCCAACGATAAAGCTCGTCTTTAAATTTCGGAATATTTTTACCGTAATAATAATTCTGCACAATTTGATATTGATATTCAAAAGCTTTCGGACTATTTGGATTTTCAGATATCAAAAGCTTAAATACTTCTTTTGAACCTTCTTTATTACCACGGTCTGCGTACTGGTATGCTAATTTTTCCAGGTAGCCACTAACATCACCGCCAATAAGATTTTTAAAGTATGTAGAAGCACTACCGGCATCACTAGCCTCGGCATAGAACACTACGAGGTCACGTTGCGCCTCTGCCTCAAGTCGATTGCGGTTAACGGACAGCCGACCTGCCACTTTGTTTCCAGTCTCTGCACGACCTGATTTAATAATGTATTCTAGATAATTAAGTGCTTGCTTGTTTTTACCCAAACGGAACAAACACCAAGCCCCTTTATACAATGAAAAGGTATGCAAACGATGCTTACGTTGCTTAATCAAGAATGAGTATTCTTTGTAAGCCTTGGCCCATTGTTCATTTTCGAAATAGTACTCACCCAACGAAAAGTGGGCTTCACCAGTAAATGGACTTTCTGGATACTGCTGAGTCAAGCGCTCGTAATACTGAGCTCCTTTTTTTACTTCGCCTGTTTCAAAATAATTATATCCCAAGAAAAAGAGCGCCTGGCTGTTCTTTTCGTCCTGTGGGAAGTCTCTTTGAAACCACTCATACAACTGAATCGCCTTGCGATTGAACTCACGAGCTTCGGCGGTATCTAATTTCGGCTGAACCTTGGTTTTGCCAGCCTGAAAAGCGCGCAGTTTTGCATCGTATTCATCTTGCTTACGTGAATCAATCACGATTGATTTTTCAACGTAAAGCTCGGCAAGACGTAACCATAACTCCCCCCGATTTTCGCTGTTTTTAAATCTTTGGGTCAGTTTAAAAAGTTCGTTGATCTGTTGATCAAGAATTTTTAGGTATTCAGTTTGATTTGGATTATCAGACTTCATAAGTTCTGAAGATCTTGGTGGTTTAACAGAATTCAAATCAACAGTTGATTCACGCTGTTGAAATCCCAAACTGGCTGACGGAAGCGCAACACCAGCTTTGCTACCTGAAAGCGAAACACAGGCACCTCGGCTTGATTGAGATGCCTGCGACAAAAGTTCGCCAACAGTTTTCTTTTTAGCTTGCTTTGACTGTGCAGGCATACGCGAAGCCGTTTCAGCCCCTGCATAGTTCATGAGAAACATACCTAAAAGACTGCCAATAAGAAGCTGATGTCTGTTAAATTTCATATACTACTCACAACTCTGTCTACCAAGATAGTGATAATTCCCGACTTCATCTAACCAGTATTCCCCTTGGAACGGATAATACTCGTAGCCATTTTGGATGTAGAATTTACGATCAATTTTATCGTCGATTTGTTCATCTGAAACTTCTTTGCCAGAAATTTTCTTTTTTACTACTTCTTTTTTGCCATTGATCATTTCGTAGCGGATAAAACCTGCTTGCTCGTACAAATCACGCAACTCGCCACGCATAGATTGCAAATGCGTCTTCACCATATCACCCACTGCAATACGGGTATTTTTTGAACGGTTCACAAGAATTTTGATCGCATACTGACCAATAGGTGATGCTCTGAAAGCACTGTTTGATTCAATGCGCTCTTTTTCATCGTTCACACGTCCTAAATAATTCATAGCACGCTTAACATTACCTTCTTCAAGAATATGGCGAGTTACTAAAAACGGTAGACGTAGATTCATTGATTTTTCAGTGCGCTTAACAACATTGGCTTTTTCAATTTCTGCGAAATAAACATTAGGATCGTTTGATGATTTAATAAAATCACTGATCTGACGACGAACAGGACCGTATGTTTTTTCAAACAGTCCTAAGACCTTTTCCATCTCGTCGTATTTGCAAATGTAAAGATATACGATGGCACGCAACAAGAGAGACTCTGGCATATAAAAGTCTTCATAATATTGTGAATGCAGAGTTTGAAAATTAGAAAGCGCCGAGCGAAACCTTGCTGCGCGTAGCATGGCCCATGACTGTTCAAAAACAGCATCATGCCACATCAAAGTATCACGTGGAATTTGCGAATAGGCCTCTATGGCCCCTTCCCAATCTTGTTTTTGATACAAGGCACGAGCAATGCCCAGCTGAGCTGCTACTTTATTCGTGTCTGTCACAGGTGCAGAAAATCTAGCATCAAACATTCTTTTAAAAGTTGCGATGGCCATATCGGTCTGTTTGCCTTGCATCTCGGCTAAACCCTTACTGAATTGGGCCTGGTAGTAATAGCTGCTACTTTCAGAGACACGACCCAAAAGATCGGATGCCTGTGAGGCTTGCCCAGATTTTAATTTAATTTCACCTAAGCGAAAATAAACCATGTCTCTTTTATTCGCCGGGAAATCACTTAAATCAACTCGTGATACCGCGTAATTTAAAATAGTATCATCACCTAAAATATCAGCCGCAATCGATAGTTTTTCGATGGCTTGCTTTGAATACTTAGGATGTTTCATTCTAATCACATCAACAAACTGAAAGGCTGCAACTTGATTCAACTTCAATTCCATCAACATCAAGCCTAGAATATATTTAATCTGAGGTCGCTCGGCTTGAAGCTCAGCTCGGCGACTCAATGAAAACAATGCATTCGCTGCATTTAAATATTGGCCCGATTGCGCGAGCTTCAAGGCCTGCGATAATTGACCGCGCAATGCCGAATCTGGCGGCGCACTTTGCACACTAGATCCTGTATTTGTTGCTCTGGCACTGGCTGCACGGTCACTGGTAGCAGATGGTCGAACCTGACGCTTGGCTGCCGTAGGACGCGATGCAGTCGTTTTTGCTGAGGATTTTTTCAGCGTTTTATTTTTCTTTTGCTGCTGCGCCATTGAAGTCGCAGGCAAAACCAAAG
>JANNCH010000585.1:0-2185 GCA_031386315.1 Pseudobdellovibrionaceae bacterium | reverse complement strand
CAGCGACGACATTTCCGTTCACGTCCAAAACCCTGGGGCGCACGACTCGCTCGAAATTTAGACCGCTATCATAGGCACGCGACTTAATGGTTTTTCCATTCACAACTGCGGTGCCAGTTTGAAGAAGCATTTTTGTTAAATCAAAATGCAGTTCGGTGTTGCTTCCGTTGACTGGATCAACCGCTCTTTTGTTCACCACGTAGTGAGTCTGATTGTCGGCACTTAAGTTTGCATGGCAGTTGATACAAAGTGTTTTCAGGAGGTTCTGCGAGTTAATTTCATCGGAGTTTTGAAGCACGATACTCTCAAGAGACGGGACCTCTTGAGTAAACTTCATGACCTCAAAACCGAATGCAAACTTGTCTTTGTCGGGACCGGTCTGGCGCTGTCCGAGCAGCGGATTACATATTAAAAAGTTGTATTTATCGAGCGGGCAAGAGTCGAGCTGGGTAACGCCTGCAGCGGTCTCGTCTCCGAGTTCATCAAAAGCGGCTTCGGTCATGATAATCTTATTGATTGCGGCCCAATCAGAGTCTTCCGCATTGAAAAATCCGTTCTGCAAAACCCTCACGCCCTGAACTTGAACGTTATAGGGGTGACCGTCGAGTCTTGGGTTTTCAAAAATATATCCAGATTCGTCAAAAACAGAAGCGTCAATTTTAAGGGTAATGCCGGGTTGCCCAAGAAGCCTGTCCATTTCGTAAACGAGAGTAGTTTTTCTTCCCGAAAATCTTTCTAAAAAGTCATGTGCCTGTGGGTAGTTTCCAAATGCGGGTATGCTAACCGTGTTAGGAATCGCCACTATTAAATCTACCTTCGCGCCATCATCGTGTTCACCAATCCTTAAGCTGTTCACTTGACCTTCGACAGCGTTTCCTAAGTTGCCGATTTCTTCCCAGCGCCATGTGGTGCTGTTGGTCTGCATGGTGACCACTGCATTGCTATTTAGCTTGATTTTAAATCTAGAATTTTCGCCCTGCAGTTTTGCAAAGAACCGATAGCTGTTTGAAGTGGCATTAAAGCTAAGTGTTGCGTATCCGTAGTTCGTATAATCTTCCAGCACCCCGTTTGGGGTCACGCGACCAAGCTCCGGCACATATAAATAATGTCCTTTGCTGGCAGGAGAATCCTTGCCGACAGTTAACTTATTTCCAGAGGCCGAAGTTGACGAGTGCGTGAGTACAGCTTCCTCGGCTTCAAGAACGTATGAGCCGGGAGCAAGAGAAATCTTGCCACCCGGCCTAAATGGCTTGAACTCGGTGGCAATGCCAATGTTTTGCGACAAATCCTTAACACTTTCGCGCCATTGGTAAATTGCCGCTGTCATTTTTTTTGCAACAGCTGAACATTCGTCTTTGTCACCACAGTTGTGCTTATCCTGCGACGCTCTCAAAACTACCCTTGAGATTTCGGGTTTCTGAAAGTTGATCTTCTGCGATTCTAAGATCGACTTGTATGCGACTAGCGGATCGTCAGATGCAAAAAACGGTGTCTGAATCGAAGCGTGGCAGTTAACGCAAGTGTTGGTACGGGCAACTTTGTATACGGATAGTTGAAAGGCCTGAAGCTCTTGCGCGTTTTCAGATGCGGGCGCCCAGGACACGACTTCCATTTGACCGCAAGAAGCGAGAACAGTGGATAGCGCAAAGACAAATAGTGATAGAAATAACTTTTTTCTGTAGTTGCTATTTATCATATACGTACCTCAAACGTCCTCAATGAAAACGATTACCCTTTGCTCTATCCTTTTCCGAATGCCTTATGATCATTTTTCGTAAATGGATCTGTTCCTAAAACTAGTCGCAAGTCACGATCTGGATCTTCACTAGTCGCGAGCAAGTAGTTGTGCAGAATCGCTTGTGACAACAGCGGGATGTTGTCGCTAATACTACTTCCGCTAGCCTCGACGCTTGCCGATGAATTGAAGTGTCCGATTTGCGTCTTTTCTACTTTAGGCAGGCCAGAATGTTTGTAGTAGAGCAAGCATGTGGCACTCTTGGTACCGTTGTCAGAGGCCCACATTGGCTTTTGAATATTCACACCGTTAATAGTGGATGCTTGCAACGTAGAACTAGAGGCGAGGCCGCCGTCGGTGAAAAGATAAACAAAGAGATCTTTGCCGAGTTTTTCTGCCATGTTAATTAATGCGCCGACAACGTGGCCCGATTGGCGGTCAGCCTCGTCG
>JANNCH010000542.1:0-5350 GCA_031386315.1 Pseudobdellovibrionaceae bacterium | reverse complement strand
CAATTGACAGTGTGTAGTCATCAGCGATTTTATCAATTTCTAAAGTTGTCACTCCGGGTTTAATAAATTTACCCGCGTAGTTTAAAACTTGGGCAGCCATTTTACAAACGGTCTTCATTTTCTGAATTTCTTCTTTATTGAATGGAACGGGCTTTCTAGAATTTGACATGCCAAAGGTTTACACTATCTGTCCTCATAAATCTATGACGAAATCTATAAAGACCCGACTTAGAAGGCTCAAGGAGAATAAAAAAAGGCTAACGTGTTACCGTTAGCCTTTCACTGTTTTTTTTACAAAAAACGAGAACTATTTTAAATGTTTAGAAACAAGTTTAGTCATTTCGAACATAGAAACAGTTGCTTTACCGAAAATTGGTTTCAATTTGTCGTCAGCATTGATGTTTCTTCTGTTTTTAGAATCTTGAAGATCGTTCTTTTTGATGTAAGCCCATAATTTTTTAACAACTTCAGTACGTGGAAGCGGAGATGCGCCAACAACAGCTGCTAAAGTAGTAGATGGTGTTAAAGGTCTCATGAAAGCTGCATTTGGTTTTCTTTTAGCAGCAGCTTTTTTTGGAGCAGCGGCTTTTTTAGGAGCAGCAGTCTTTTTCGCAGCAGCAGCTTTTTTTGGAGCAGCTTTTTTCGTAGCGGCTTTTTTAGGAGCAGCTTTCTTAGTCGTAGCTTTTTTAGCTTTAGCCATTTTCAATTCCTCCGAGAATGGTTCGTTATTATTGTTCGTGACTAGACTAGTCTGTATCCAAGTCCAGGGGTTTGTCCAAAAAAAAATGAGGGGGTATGCATTTTTTTTCGAGGGCACCCCCTCGAAATAAGACATTTCTACGAGGAGAAAGGTCTATTTTACGAGCGAAATGTAGCTTCTAGACTCTAAAATTCACCCGACAAACCGATCTGTTTGGTATGAATTTTGAGCAGATCCTTCGACAAAAATTGCAGGAAAGCACCTCTCAAACTAGCTGTGTGGGCCCATCAGAAACACGCGGCACAGACCCCGCACATTTAGCTTTTCTTATCGGAAAAATTGCACGCGCTCAAAGTTCTCGCCCAGTTAAATCCCCTTATAAGCCATCGATTTCTCCTCGGAAAACACATGAACTGACTTTTATGCAACAAGAGGCCTTTGCATTTTTCACGAAACATATGCCTGAACTTTCAGATGCGTTCACTCGCAATGAAATCAAATCGGCCTTCCGAAAAATTGCCCTCGTCGCACATCCTGATCAGGGTGGCACCGCTGCTGAATTCATGCAATTGCGTGAGCACTACAAGACACTGATCAACGTTCCAAAAAAGTAATTCAACATTTCCCCTCTGAATTTCTGACGCAACACCGCCGAAAACAACTATATATATAGATTTTCCATAGCTAAAAGATTGAAACCCCCTCAGAGAACACATTATTTTTAAGCTGTCACTGCACTGATATTGCAATAAACGCCTATGAAATAAGCCTTTGGATATTACGAATATCCGAAATGATATAGTCGACCCCTGCTTGAATCAAACGCTCTGCATGCCCTGGAAACACGTGTGCGCTGCCCATCTAAGCGAAGATTTCTTTAAGAAAATCGAGGGTCGTTTTTTCGGATCTTCGATGGGCCTTTTCATTGTATTTGATTCCTAGCTCTGGGATATCAGCTCCAACAAATGAAAATGCATGCATTGCGTGACCATAGGCGTGCAATTGCCAATCAGCATTTGCGGCCGTCATCTCTTGGGCAAAATCTAAGACAGCGGTTGGTTTCGTTATCGGGTCTTCCCATCCGTGCAGTACTAGAACACTAGAATCGATTTTATTTATAGTATTGAGCTTTGTAAGACTTGGGCCATTGAGCATGCCATGAATACTGATTGCTCCCCTGAGGCCCGCCGGATTAGCACGGGCTAAATCTAAAGCACAGAGACCTCCAAAGCAGTGTCCTAAGATGGCTATCTTGTCTTGCAGAACAAGAGGATGAGCTTGAGCCAGCTTAAAGGCTGCAAGCAATCTTTTACGCAGTAGCGCACGATCTGCTAATAAAGGATTCATCAGGTGACTATTGTCCCCGTCGACTTTTCCACGCATGCCTTTGCCATAGACATCAATTGCAAAACCGACAAAGCCGTTTTTAGATAACGCTTCCGCCAGCAAATTGAAATGTTCGCTTGGCCCGCTCCAAGCGTGCCCGATTAAAATACAAGGGCGCCGAGATTGCGTATCACCATTCAGTGCCAAATAACCTTCTAATGTGGTTTCCCCGTCTGTGTAATCAAAATGACTCATATGTATTTCCTTTTCATTGATTATAAGTGAACATTCATTTACTTATAATCAATATGAGTAGAACAAAAAAAATGAGTGATTCTGAAGTCTTGATAGCAGCATTCGATGTCATTGCGCGTGAAGGTTTTAGTTCATTTACTTTTGCCCAGGTCGGGAAAGCAGTGGGGCTATCGCCCGCGGCCCTCGTCAAAAGATTTAAAAATAAGAATCAACTGGCACTGCTGGCCCGCAATTTAAAATGGGATCAAAACCTTGGTCAAATAGATTCAGAGAAATTTAAAAAACTTTCTGGTTTAGAAGGAGTCTACGACTTCCTCAGCATCATTGCTCGAAGCGTGAATTCAAACAGACTCGGTGAACATGCGATGTGGCTCGGGAAAGAGGCCTGCCACCCTCAATCAAAAAGAAAAGTAGCCGCCTACTTTGAAACGACCAGAGGCATTTTTTTAAATTTTCTTCTGCAAGCCATTGAGAAAGGCCAACTGAAGAGTATCGAAAGCCCTAAGGATCTGGCAAAAACCATGGAAGCACTTGTTCAAGGGGCTATATTCCAATTTGCATTTTTAAGTGAAAGAAATATTGAAACTCATCTCAAAGACCATTTTAACGTGATTCTAAAACCCTATACGAATAAAAGTTTTAAATATTAAGAATCTCTCTATTTACCAGAGGCCCAACGAATACCCGCGAGCAGATGTTTCATAAAGTCTGGGCCCTTGCCAGTATAAAGACTTTCAGAATGCCCGAGGGACGTATACCAAAAGCGACCGCTGCCATGCTCGGCACGACACCAAGCAATGGGCCGAGACTTTACAGTGGCCACAACATTCACTGAGGCATCTAGTTTGTTTTTGAATTCATACCACTCATCGGCCTGGGGCCAAGAGCGCGAAGTGCCTGCCTTCAAAAGTTCTACCGGAAAAATAACTTTTACTTTTTCTGTACGAATCGGCGTATGACTTTTAAATGAGGTGCCCACAACGGTCTTAAACCACGGCCAATCATTTCCCAGGGCTATTGAGGAATGGATTGCGACAATACCCCGTCCCTTTCTATAGAAACTCTCGACGGCCTTCTGTTGTTCAGTATTTAAAATTTTTTCAGATGTGTGCAGAAAAACCAAGACTCGATATTTATTGAGATTTTCATCTTGAATTACGCTGGCATCTTGAGTGAATTCAGAATGAATCCCATTGAGCTTCAGAAAATCTGCGAGCGCCTTGCCAGCAACCGGAATAATTTTTTTATGGGCATCGCGAATGGTTTCACCAAACACTAAAACATCAAATGAAATGGCCCAAGCAAAACTAGAAGACAAGAAGCAGGCAATATAAATGATCAAAGAAAATTTTCGCATCAACATATATCGACTCTAGGCGTGTAAAAACCCAAAGTCGATACGAAAAAAGCAAAATATCACTTTATGCCATACCAGCCACTGATCATAAAACTTTGAAAAAAATGAACGGGCAAAGCGATACCACTTTGTTTTAAGAAATTTTCTGTATCTCTTGGTGATACGACTGAAAGTCTTTCGCGCAGCTGCTCAGCCAAATTAGCTAGCGAATCAGGTGTTGCCCCCATCAATGACTGGATGGCTTCCCAATTTTTTAACATCAAGGGGAACTCTTGCGAGTCCAGATCAAAACATATTTCTGTATTGATCAAAAAACCACCGCTGCACAAACGACTACACATGGCTTGATAAAAGCTCAGACGATCTTCACGCTTTATAAAATGAGCAACAAGAACACTTAATGTGACATCAAAATTTTCACCTGGTAGCACATCGTGAACATACCCATGAATAAGCTCACAGCGATTCAACACCCCCGCAGTCCCAAGTCTTTCACGACAGACATCAAGCATTCCAATGGATGGATCCACACCAACAAATGTCCATTCTGGAAACGCACTTGAAAGCGATAGGATCTCAGCACCCGTTCCAACTCCCACACACAATACACGCGCACGCACGGGGGCATTTTTTAAAACAAGACGAATCAAAAATGCATATTGTCAGCAATGGGTGCCAGCTGCTGATTTTTTTCATCATAAAATTTGGCCGCTGCTGTGAACTGCTCGATCACTGTCGCATTAGTTTTCATTTCTTTTGATGGTGTCATTATTTTCCTAAAGTTTTGCGAACTCTTTTTGAAGCGACAGTTCTTCAATCCAATATTGAAAATATTTTTTATCAAGAGAAGTCTCAGCCATTATGCCACGAATATCTTTAAGATGTTTTTCTGATCCACCCTCTCGGTAGAAAACTAATTTTTTTATAATCACGTCCTCGGGGCTTGCCAGATAAACGTCCACGCCTTTCCAGAAAGGTACTTTTTGGCGGCGCCCGAATTCTTCGACTGAGTGAGGTGTTGCTTTGCGAATCATTAGATCTATTTTGAGACCTGACTCATGATGCATCAAATTGAATTGTCCCCTATGCACGATTTCGCTATTTAAGACTTCCAGCGGAGGACAGTAAAAATCCTCTAGGGGAAAAAGAGTTTCGATTTTTTTAGCATCTCTCGGCAAAATATCCACAACCAGGTCAAGGTCGTGAGTCATTCGCGGCTCTCCATAAACCATGGCCGCAATGGATCCAACGACCATGTAAGGGATGTTCTCTGACTCAATCTTTTTAATCACAGATAAAAAGACTTCAATCAGATTTTGCATTAGAGGCAGCCTTTTTCAATTAAAGCATAGGCTCTGTGATTTACTTCTCGTTGAGTTAACTCAGGATACTTTTGAGAGATTTGAAAGCGCTTTACGTCATAAGCAAGCTTGAAAAGATCCGCGGCAATGCGAAGCTTGCGTTCGACTTTTTCAAATGTCAGCAGATTTGTATCTTTGCTCATACCACAATCTAACATATCCCCACTTAGAACTCACAGGGAAAAAATTGAGCATTCAAAAAAGAAATGCTCGTAGAATTTAACACCACATCACAAACAGCAACAGCATAGCTTTCAACACACCAAAAAAGTAAAATCACTAAAACATTCGTCCTTCCCCTTTTGGGTAGTAGGGCTGGGTCTGCGCGCTTAGGTGTTGGTCGGACCTCAG
>JANNCH010000110.1:0-1884 GCA_031386315.1 Pseudobdellovibrionaceae bacterium | reverse complement strand
CTTCTTTCCGCGCGAAACCAAAAAAGGTGGCGCATGGATGACCCAGTTCCGCGGACAGGGTTTGATCGGTGGCAATGTTCGTCGTCCACACGTCAGCATTGTTTGTAACTTCACAAAACCCACGGCAACGAAGCCTTCATTGCTGAGCTACGATGAAGTTCGTACTCTGTTCCATGAGTTCGGTCATGCCTTGCATGGCATGCTTTCAGATGTGTCCTACGCGTCTTTAGGTGGACCGAATGTATATTGGGATTTCGTAGAACTTCCATCTCAGGTCATGGAAAACTGGGTCACCGAAAAAGAAGGTCTTGAGCTTTTCGCCCATCATTACAAAACAAATGAAGTGATGCCCCTTTCTTTGATTGATAAATTGCGTATGTCACAAAAATTCCAAGTCGGTTGGATGAGCTGCCGACAATTGCAATTTGGCTTTTTAGATATGGCTTGGCACTCGGCCGATCCATCAACAATTAAAGATGTCGATAGCTTTGAAGAACAAGCCACATCCGGGACTCGACTATTCCCGAAGGTGGCTGGTACAAATTCTTCATGCGCCTTTAGCCACATTTTTGCTGGTGGGTATTCAGCAGGATATTATTCATACAAATGGGCTGAGGTTTTAGATGCCGATGCCTTTGAGTATTTCAAAGAATTGGGTCTATTCAGTGAAGAGGTTTCTAAGAAATTCCGCGAGCACGTTCTATCAAAAGGTGGAACCGAGCATCCGATGGATCTTTACAAGCGCTTTCGTGGGCGCGAACCAGATCCGAATGCTCTTTTACGCCGAGATGGACTGATCTAAGATGAAGAAAATGAAACTCTTGCTCAAGGATAATACAAACATCGCACTGGTATATCGCCTGCAAACGGACCAGGCTGTGCAACTTTCTGCAAAGCTTGCGGCTTGGTTGATCCAAAAAGACTACAATGTTTTTACAGCCCCCGAACAAAATGTCATTCCTGGCACCAAGGCCCTTAAAGGCAAAAATGCTTTTGATAAAATTGGCCTAGTGATTGTTCTTGGCGGTGATGGAACCTATCTGCGTGCTGTGCGTATGCTAGAGGGCCGACAAATTCCTATTTTGGGTTTCAACATGGGGTCTTTGGGATTCTTGACTGCTCACCATGCTGAAGAAACTTTTAAAGTGGTTGAAGATGCTCTTCAAGGTAAAATGATCATGAAACCGCGCTCGATGTTGCAGGCAAAAATTTTGCGCAAGGGTAAGGTTCTAGGAACCTATCATGCATTGAATGATTTTGTTTTTGAACGAGGCTCTAACAGTCAGCTTATTTACACAGCCCTTTTTAGCGAAAAATTTCTTGTCTGTGAAGTCAAGGCCGATGGATTTATTATCTCTAGCCCATCGGGCTCTACGGCTTACAATTTGGCAGCCGGCGGACCTATTCTGCATCCAGAAATGAAGGCCTTGATCGTGACCCCGGTTGCGCCACACAGTCTGACATCGCGTCCACTGGTGTTTCCAGATGATCGTGAACTGACGTTGAAACTGATGCAGGGTAAAAGCCAATCCGCAACTTTTATTGTGGACGGGCAAAAGATCACCGAAATAACATCAAATGATGAAGTCATTATTAGTCGCAGTTGCTATGACCATTGGGTCGTGCGCTCGGTAGATCACAACTTCTTTCATCTTTTGCGTGAAAAATTAAAATTTGGCGACAGAAACTAAAGTCGGATTCCGAGGGGGAATTCTATGTTACTAGAACTTAAAGTGAGCAATTTTGCGATCATCGAAAATCTACACATCAACTTTCGCACGGGCTTAAATATTCTCAGCGGCGAAACCGGTGCTGGAAAATCTGTTCTGTTGAAAAGTTTGTCTTTACTAATGGGTGGCAAGGCCTCTTCAGATACGATTCGCA
>JANNCH010000521.1:0-3801 GCA_031386315.1 Pseudobdellovibrionaceae bacterium | reverse complement strand
GTTTGTAAGCAAGGTGTTCAATTGATTGTTAGGGCTGCTAAAGTTAATGCTGCCAATTTCAGATTGATTGTTTTCGGTCACCTTGACGACAACAATGACACGATCGGGACTTTCAGGATCTGGTGGTAGTTCAATATCAATGACCGTATTTTGATAGCCAAGATTACGATAGGCTTGTCGCAGACTTTCACCATTTTCAATAATTTGATCTTGATCGTAGGCGTCGCCCGTTTTAACTGTGAAGTAATTGCGAGCATCTGATTCAGAAAAAGAGCCAAGACCACTAAAGCGCACACTTTGTACACGCTTGTTGGTTGTGAATTGAATTTTATAGGTCGATGTCCCATCGTCCAAAACTTGAATTTGTTCAAATTCTGGTTGCACATGCAAATAGCGGATAACTTCATCGACTTGCTCTAAAGAAATTTTTTCTTTTTCTATCAATGGAAAACGCTTAAGAACTTCTTGTCGTGACTCTGCACTTAGACCTTCAAGACTTAATGATTTTTTAGCCCAAGCCAATGTGCCGAAGGCTAGCGTTACTAGAAAAACAGCAAAAGAGTGTTTCAAAATCATTTGAACTCCCTTTTGAACTCTAGATCCAATCCAAAAAAGCTTTGGCTATCTTGTTCATTGGCGCGAAGGGTACTTTCTTGAGTCGAACGTTTTTCAAAACTACCAATGGCCGATACATTCTGATTGATTAGATATTGTAGTTTCACATCGTAATCGCCCTGGTCCCCTAAGATTCGACTAGCGGATGCATTCACACGGTTTGAAATTTTTCGGCTCAAAGTCACTTTGGGTATATTAATATTACGAGTTGTATCGAATGAAGAGCTGAATTGAAAATTGAGGCCAAGGGTGCTTTCAAGACGACGGTTGATAGGGGCTCCGATGATGGCAGCACCAATTTCGTAGCTGGTTTGTGCTTGCTGATCCTTTGACTGGACATTTTGATCAAGTTTTGCAGATGTGACACCCAGTGCAAGCAAAGAAATAATATCCTGATCGCTCAGCGGCGGTTGACTGCTGACGTGAATATTCATGGCCTTAGATGTGCCCTGCACCAACAATGTCACATCATAGTCGCTGACTCGCGTTTGTGCAGAAAGATAAATTTCGGGATCAATTTCGTTCGGATTATTGAATTGCACCTGTCCAGTTTGTACTTCAAAAACTTTATCTTTAAAAATAAGGCGTGAGTTTTTATCAAAGTTAATTCGACCCAGCAAAGCTGGATTTTGTGGGGGACCATTCACTTGTAAAGTGCCAGTGATCAGTCCATCTACTAAAGAATTTTTTATTACAATATTTTTATCCATTAAAACTTGAAGATCTAATAAGAGTGGCTCAAAACTTGATTGGCTTAGAATTTTTGGCAAATAAACACTTTTTCGCAGACCAGGGTTCATAGTGCCATCACCACCAAATTCTTTGTCGATTAATGCATTGGCAACTTTGTATGTTCCAGAAAGAGTGAACGGGAACCATTTCCCAGTGATGAGTAAGTCTGCATTGCCAGATGTGCGAACGCGCTCGGGTACATTGAAGGTGACTGATTCAGCACGGGCTCGGATGTTGGTTTGTAAGTCACGCACCCCTTTAATGAGTATAGTGCCGTCGCCCGTAATATTGCCACCGGCCAATTGCCCTTTGATGGAATTTATCAAAACACGAGTATGAGAGAACGAAACATCAGATTGGATCTTTTCAAATGGATGTGGAAAACATTTGATTTTAAAAAACCCATTGTCCAAATCAAGATTCCCTAAAATTTGTGGATTGTACAAAGAACCCGAGATGCTTGCCGTGGCTTGTACTGAACCCCCAAGATCTTCTAAGAATGGTAAAAACATATGTAACAGGCGCAACTCGACATCCGCGACTAAGTTGATGTTCAAATTTTCACTTGTGAAGTTTTCGCCTTTAATTTGTAGTTTGTTCTGAGGTCCTTCCAAATAAAAATTCTTAAAGCTGATGTTGCCGGCATTCATGCGAATATTGATAGAGGCTTTATTGTGAAAACTGTAACTATTGCGTTTTAAGAAAAGTCTTTTGATTTCGATCTCACCTGTGGATTTAAGTACGTCGCCACTTTCAGAAGTGAAGTTGATTTCTGAAGTTAGAGCCGAGTCGTATTCATTCACCAGAGAGCTACCCCCTAATATGGCTAGCAATGAAGAAAACTGCCAGTCATTGGTGCTAATTTTGACCTTAAGAGGCGAGCGATTGCCGCCAAGGGGCAGCATGATATCGCCGATGATTCGATCCCCAAAAAGGCTAAGGTCTGCATCTAATTTTGATTTATCTATTTTTAAATTAAAATTAGATTTTGCAATCTCTTGTTCTTCAATAACTGTTTCAGTTATTGAACCACGCATTTGCACACTTGGGAATGAAACAGGTCCTTTGATTTCGGCCACGCCATTGAGCATACCAAAAATATTGGTATTGATGTGGCTTATGATATCAGATTCTTCTAAACGCCAGTTTTTTGCTTCTGCTAGCAGATTTATATTTTGCTCTGATGAAATGCCACCACTCATCACCAGGCTAGAGGTATTTTTTTTAACAATAATATTTTTTGCTTTGATATTGCCTTCAACGGCTTCGGCATTGAAAGTAAGTGCATCAAAAGATTCTGATCCAAAGAAAAAAGTTTTGAACTTCGATTGGATTTGGTAGTTCATTTTCCAAAAATTTAACGGCCCATTGAACAAGATATCCCCTTGTCCCAAACCGCTAACAGTCACCGGAAACTTATAAATATTTTCGAAAATCTTAGCAATATCACCCAAGTCGGCACTTGGTAATTTTACTTGTCCTTGTATCTTTGAATGATTTAAGTCCACGTCGACCGAGCCGATGTATTGTGTTTTGCTGAGGGCGCCGCCTAGGTTTTCAAATAGTAGGTGACCGCTTCGGTAGCGCAGATCTGTTGTCGCATTGCCTAGTTGGAAATTTTCAAATATGAAATTATTTGCTTCAAGTCGCATATCAAAGATAGCGCTGTTGCTATGCCCCTCGGTCGTACCTTCAAGAGCAGCAGTGCCCACAAAGTGAAGGCCTGAAAGGTTTTTTAAATTTTTAAAATCAAAAAGATCTGTTTTATAATTGATGTTAAAGCCTTTGTCATAAATGATTTTACCGTCACTAGTGCCAAGGCTATCGCCAATTGAAACTTTAGCTTTGTATAAGACCCCTTGGCTATCGACTTTGACATTGCCTTCTGCGCTAATTGTATTGAGAGCTATGATTTCAGACGAAGGTTTGTGAAGATCGGCGCGCACCCACAAGTTTTCACCCTGTAGTTTTCCATCACAATCCAGAAACAGAGGATTAGCAAACTGACCTGTGCAAGGTAGTGATCCTTTGATATTGGCATCGACAGGTACACTTTTTAAACCCAGTGAAATAAATAATTTTTGTAATTCAAGAGAGCTAACCTGAATTTTCGTTTTAAACTGCAGGTTGTGATTCATCTGTAGTTCTGTTTCATCCAGCGAGGCTTGCCCTGCTGGATGAAACACTTTAAATTCAGATATTTTAATTGTATCGTCTTTAAGTGTGCCTTCTAAAGAAGCGTCACCAATTTGAAATTGTCCGATCACAATTTTTTGTGTTTTGATTTGTGCTTGGCCGCTGATGTTTTTCAAGCCTTTAAAATTTAACTGTGAAGTTGCTGCAAAGCTTCCATCAAAACTAGGAATCTTTAGAAGGCACACTTAAAGACGATACAATTAAAATATCTGAATTTAAAGTGTTTCATCCAGCAGGGCAAGCCTCGCTGGATGAAAC
>JANNCH010000520.1:0-1704 GCA_031386315.1 Pseudobdellovibrionaceae bacterium | reverse complement strand
GCACCATAAACGGGGTCAAAACCTTTTTTGGCCAAGAACTGCACAGCCTTGTCATCAAAATCAATATTGATTTTTTTAGCTTTGAGTCTTTGCACAACAAGTTCCAATTGAACTTTGACGATGCCGCTAATTTGTTCTTCTTTTAAAGAATTAAATATAATTGTCTCATCGATGCGATTGAGAAACTCAGGACGGAAGTGCGCCTGTAAAGCCTCAAGAACCGAAGCCTGTCTTTCACTGTCATTCATACTCGGATCAATGATAGCTTGCGAACCCACATTGGAAGTCATAATCATAACGGTATTTTTAAAGTCAACAGTTCGACCCTGACCATCTGTTAGGCGACCATCATCAAGTACTTGCAATAGAATATTAAAAACATCCGAGTGGGCTTTTTCAATTTCATCGAATAAAACTACGCTGTAGGGCTTACGACGAACAGCTTCTGTGAGCTGACCACCCTCTTCATAACCCACATATCCCGGAGGGGCCCCCACTAAGCGAGAGACTGCATGCTTTTCCATATACTCGCTCATATCGATTCGTACGATGGCTTGCTCATCGTCAAATAAATATTCAGCCAAGGCTTTCACAGTCTCAGTCTTACCCACACCCGTCGGACCTAAAAATATAAATGTACCAATAGGACGATTCGGATCTGAGATTTCAGCACGAGCACGGCGTATAGCATCCGCAACAATACCCAAGGCATGGTCTTGTCCTATAACACGACGTCGTAAGAAATTTTCCATATTGAGTAATTTTGCAGTTTCGCTTTCTAGCATTTTACTAACGGGAACACCTGTCCACTTAGCGACAACTTCTGCAACGTCCTCGGGGCCTACTTCTTCTTTGAGCATACGAACCTGGTTGGCACTAGGCTCTTTGCGACTGCGCTCTTCAGCGTTTTTGAGCTTGCCTTCAAGCTCAGGCAGGCGGCCGTATTTCAACTCAGCCGCTTTGCCAAGATCACCTTCACGCTCGGCTTTACCGATGGTGTTGCGAATCTCTTCGATATCCGCTTTGGTTTTTTTAATTTGCTCGATGCCACCCTTTTCAAATTCCCACTGTTCACGCAGAATTTGATTTTTCGATTGCAAGGTTGTGATCTCTTTATCGATGACGCCGACACGTTCTTTTGAAGAATCGTCTTTTTCTTTTTTGAGCGCTTCTTTTTCAATACGCAACTGCATCAGCTCGCGTTCGATGCGATCAATTTCTTCAGGTACTGATTTTGTTTCGATACTCAGCTTGCTGGCAGCCTCATCGATCAAGTCGATGGCTTTATCTGGCAGAAAGCGCGAGGTGATGTAGCGATGGGATAATTTGACAGCTGAAACCAAGGCCGAATCTGTGATTCGCACGCCATGGTGAACTTCGTATTTTTCTTTGAGCCCACGCATGATGGTAATGGCATCTTCAACACTGGGCTCGTCGACTAAGACCGTTTGAAAACGTCTTTCAAGAGCCGCATCCTTTTCGATGTACTTACGATACTCATCCAAAGTCGTGGCACCGATACAACGAAGCTCTCCGCGCGCCAAAGCCGGTTTTAGCAACTGCCCCGCATCCATGGCACCTTCCGATTTGCCGGCTCCTACCAAAGTGTGAAGCTCATCGATAAATAAAATGATCTGACCGTTACTTGATGTGACCTCTTTGATAACAGCTTTTAGACGATCTTCGAACTCACCACGGTATTTA
>JANNCH010000471.1:0-1981 GCA_031386315.1 Pseudobdellovibrionaceae bacterium | reverse complement strand
CGTGGAGTGGCGCGGACAGCGCAGCGGCGCGGAGCAGCGCGCCGTGCCCGCACTGGAGATCCGCGATGACTTCGCGGCGCGGCGGCAGCGGCAGGCACAACGCCTCCGCGACTTCGCCCGGCGTCTCGAATTGCTGCGCGCCCTTGCGCCGCGCGGTCGGCGACGAGCTGAGGAGTTCATCGAGGTTGTCGAAGCTGAGTTTCTGGCGGCGTTGTTTGGTTTTCATAAAGTCACGCGGCTTCCTCCAGAGAGCGGGCGGCCAGCCAGCTTTGCGCTTCTTCCACGGCCTGCCGCATGTTCACGCCGTCGAAGCCGAGCGCGTTGTTCGCCGACGCGCGGGCGATCTCAGCCGCGACGGCCGCCGGCACGCGCAGCCGGGTGCGGAGATACGCGGTGGCATCGAGCAGGCCCGGCCCGTCCACGGGCAGGCATTTGAAGCGGCTTTCCAAGCGCCGGTTGTCCGCGCCGCGCACCGCCGCGTAGTCGTTCGTGGTGGCGAGGATGAGATGCGTCGGCGGCAGGTAGTCGAGCAGGCTCAGGATTTCGTTGCGCGCCTGCGGGCTGGCGCAGTCGAATTCGTCCACGCGCTTGATCGTCCACTTCGAGAACAGATTCCCGTAGCTGGCGCGCTCGCGCCACTGCCGCACGAGATCCACGGAAAGGCTCTGCCCGTTGACCTGTTCGATGGCGTGCGGCGAGCCGCCCGTTTCCAGCGCGAAGAGGTCGGACAGGTGGCTCTTGCCCACGCCGGGCGGGCCGTAGAGCAGCGCCGCGCGCAGTTGCTTCCGGCGCAGCAGGAGGCGCAGCATTTCGATGACGCGCAGGCTGTCGCCGATGAGTGGGAGGGTGAGGTCAATCATGGGTTGTTGGGTTGTGGGTTGGTCGCGGGAATCATTCGCGTTCGCAGGCGCGTTCGCGCCGTTCCTCGATGCGGGCGTGCAGGCGCATTTCGGCGACGGTTTCCTCGTCGTCCTCGCGCTCGCGCTCGCGAAGTTCAAAGGCGCACTCGGCGGCGAGCGCAGCGCGTTCCTCTTCCTCGCGAAAGTGCGCGGCGCGGTCGTCCGCTTCGATCTTCCGCCGGAGCAGGGCTTCGCCTTGCGGGCCGAGCAGGAAAGCGGCGGTGTCGTCGTCCATCACAATGCGCTCGCCGTCATGGGTGGTCAGGGTTTTCATAAAGTAGTCCAAGCCTCCGGCTTGGGAGCCGCAAGCCGGAGGCTTGCGCTACCCTCAAAAGTGCCAGCGGTGTTTGACCCAGGCGGGCGTGGTCTCGTCGGGGTTGCGGAGCTGGATGGGATAGAGCGAATCGCAGCGCTTCATCACGATGCCCTCGTAAAAGACCGCGCCGATCTTCTTGTTCGCCGCGCGCACCGCTTCCCACATGGCTTGCGGGCTGGTGTTGCACGCGGCGTGGTCGCGCACGGCCAGCGTGCTCGGCGCGAGATAGACGCTGTGCGGATGGATTTCCGTGAGCGAGGGCGGCGGCGCGAGGGGCGTGAGCCAGCTTCGCCGCTGGGTGTAATCGGGCGGTGTGCGGTCACGATACGCGCCCGGCTTGGGAATCACGTCGAGCACGATGAGCGTGCCGCGGGCAATGGCGTGCCGGCGTTCCAAGCCCTCGCAGTCCGTCCACTCGAAGGCTTCGGCGGCGAGCGTGGCGCGGAGGATTTTCATCGCGCTCGCGAATTCCGCGCCGATGGAAAGGCGCTCACCTTGGCGATTGAAGATCGTCCCGGTGGGGATGTGGACGAGCGCGCGCCAGCCGTTGAATTTCGGCTCGGCGGCCCACACGCCGCGCTTTGGCGGGGCGACATTGAAAGGCCCGCCGTTGAGCGGGCGGGCCGGGTAGGTGTAGAGCGGCGGCGGGACGGTGCGAGCGACGATCATCATTTGTCCTCCTTCTCCGCGCGGCCCTTCGTCGTCACCTTGGCGATGATTGGGCAGAGGCGTTCCAGTTCCAGGTTTTGCTCCACGCTGAGCAGGG
>JANNCH010000438.1:0-2084 GCA_031386315.1 Pseudobdellovibrionaceae bacterium | reverse complement strand
TGGGCGATTTCGTGCCCCATGACGGCCGCAATTTCACCGTCTGTCATATTCAATTTTTCTATGATGCCACTATAGAACATGATTTTGCCACCAGGCATACAGTAAGCATTCACTTCAGGCGAAGTGATTATGTGGACTTCCCACGCCCAAGGGACAGCATCTTTGCGAAAGGCCGCAGTGAATGGGATTAAACGTTTGGCTATATCGTTGACTCGCTTCACTTGAGCAGGATTTTTATCTAATTCATTCTTTTTTTGTGCTTCTGATTTTGTAGCCACATAGGCCTGAACAGATTGTTCAATAATTTGATCGTTCGGCACCAGCATTAATTGCCGACGGGTCACACCGACCTCACCTTGTTCAGTTGTACTTACACAAGCATTTAGGAATAAAGCGGCTGATAGGGCAAAAAATAAACTTTTCATGTCTCAAATTTATTCAATCAAAGTCATAAGTTCAAGGGCAAATTCAGAGGTAAAATGCCACGGCCGAGTTAGACTCTGGTTGGTTTTGATGGGACACAAAGCCCCTGCATAAGAATTTTATTGGTCCACGAAAAAAAATTTAAACTTGTCGAATACTGCGTTGTGATTGCAGTTAAGGCCCCTTGGGGACAATTTTTCATCAATTTTTGATATGCTTGGTCAACATAGTCCGTATTGCCAACAAATCCAAAAATAACAAATTGTTCTGAACTTGCCTTAACCATTTCGCCGCTTTCAATCGATGCCGCAGGCAAAAAATCTGAAGTATGAACTTCATGGATTGAATGTGCGCAGGAACAAAGAAAAAGTAAAAAGCAAATTCCAATGGCCTTCATTTAGCGAACCCCAGAAGTTTTAACAACTTTATTTGTATTCAAACTGCAATATCCAGTGGTCACCACACGTTTTTTAAATACTAAGAAATAGGCGATCGTTTCATCTTTTGTTAAAATTCCCGAAATAACGCCCTCTGGACACTGCTTTTTCAGATCATCAATCAAAGGATCAATAAAATCATTGTCGAAGCTAAATCCTAAAAAAATCCATTTAGAAACTTCTGCAGTTACGGGATATGACCGATTCGCTGGAATAGGCGTTAAAGAAACAGAATTTACAGATGCACAGCCCAAAAAAGTTGAAGTACAAATACCGGCTAGAATGATTTTAGAAAAATTTTGAAACATCTTAAATATCTCCATGATTAGAACTTATTTCTTTAGATTGAGTTACATCCGGACTTTGTTGGCGAGTTTTGCGGCAAAAACCAGTCACTTTAACAATTTCGCCAGAAACCACTGGATACTTTCGCATTTCACGTATTGATACCAGCCCTGTGACATCACCAGACGGGCATTTTTGAAAAATTTCGTATATCATTTTTTCTGCAAATTTAGGGTTGTAGGTAGGGTTTCCAGTCCTGGGACCCATTTGAAATAGAGAAATAATTTCTGCGACGCCCGCAATATTTTCCCCGCCGCTTGATTTCGTTGCACGGGCCAATCTGCCGATTTCTTCGGTGCTAACGCCCACTTCACTCATCAGAATCTCAAACGGAATTTGAACTTTTTCAGAGCGGTTATCAATTTGACCAACCTGTACATGGTGAAGCACCGCACAGCCACAAGAAAGCAAAATCACATTTAGCGAGATAACTTTAAAAAGAAATTTTATCATGGCCCATAGTTGCCGTAAAAAACGCTTCAGGCAAGTATCTAATATTAGCGTCATATTTACTTTGTAAACGCACTCAGAGGTCGTTCTATAATTATTGGGTCTGGTGTGGATACGTTCCTTCGACTAGGTCTTACTAACTCCGTTTTCGTCAGAACCCATTGCTTTCGAATTTAGCCAATGGCTCAAACGGCAGTTCTGAGAGAGTGAATAACCGGGAACATAGGTAACAGTTAGACCGACGACATAGGTAACACTTTTATGTGTTTCTTTCGGTTCTTTCAAATGTTTTTGTTCTTTCGTTTAAGTATCCAACTCGAATAGAGCCAAAATAAATGAGCCATAGTCCATCATCTACTTCTTCAAGGCCTAATGGTTCGCAACCCAAGGCTCTGGAGACGAAGTATTTTTCATTTTTCCAGCTCATTT
>JANNCH010000436.1:0-4416 GCA_031386315.1 Pseudobdellovibrionaceae bacterium | reverse complement strand
AGTGGTTGGATATTGATCCGTGATACAAGCTGCCCATTTGATGGGAAGCTTGCTGTAGATTTCTTCGGTAATGAATGGCGTGAAGGGGTGCATCAGTCGCATAATACGATTGAGTGTTTGCGCAAGCACTAGTTGTGTTGCGGCCTTTTCTTCGGCGTTTGTTCCATTCATAATCGGTTTTGTGAATTCGATATACCAATCACAGAATTGATGCCAAACGAAGTGGTACAAAGCCATTGAAGCTTCTGAGAATTTTTCAGACTCGATGGCCTCTTCAACAGTTTTTGTAACCTCGGCCAATTTGTAGGTGATCCACTGATCAAAGACACTGATATGAGCTTTGTTTGGTACGGCTTTGGTGCCCTCGGCAGGGGCCTTAAAATCCTGTAGGTTTGACAAAGCAAAGCGGGCCGCGTTCCAAATTTTATTCATGAAATTGCGGTAGCCCTCAAGGCGTTGCTCGGCGAATTTGAAATCTTTGCCAGAGTAAAGATGTGCTAAGAATGAAAAGCGCAAGGCATCGGCGCCGTGCTTGTCGATCATGTCGATCGGGTCCACAGAATTACCTGCGCTCTTGCTCATTTTTTTGCCTTGAGAATCGCGAACCAAACCGTGGATATAAACTGTGCGGAAAGGCACATCACGTTGGAATTCAAGTCCCATCATAATCATGCGGGCTACCCAAAAGAATATAATATCATGACCCGTCACCAAATAATTTGTCGGATAAAAAGTTTTTAGTGTTTCGGTACCCTTAGGCCAGCCCATAGTTGAAAACGGCCATAGGGCAGAGCTAAACCATGTATCTAAAACATCTTCATCTTGTTTGATATTTTTACTGTTACACTTTTCACAGTTACTTGCATCGTCTTCGCTAACAGTGATGTGGCTGCAATCTGCACATGTCCATGCGGGAATGCGATGTCCCCACCAAAGTTGGCGAGAAATGCACCAGTCTTCAATGTTGTTGAGCCAATGCAGGTAAACCTTTGCCCAAGATTCAGGTTCAAAACGAATGGTGCCGCTTTCTACCACACGTCGTGCGGGGACTGCGAGACCTTCCATTTTCATAAACCATTGCTCTGACAAGAAGGGTTCGACCACTGCGCCTGTGCGAGAGCAGTGACCCACAGAGTTCATATGGGGTTCTTCTTTTGCGAGAAGATTTAAATTTTTAAGATCTTCGACAACACGCTTACGAGCCTCTTGAACTTTCAGGCCTTTATAAGGGCCTGCATTTTCGTTCATCTCGGCTTTTTTAGTCAGCAAGTTGATCATTTCTAGATTGTGTGATTTTCCGATTTTGTAATCGTTGAAATCATGGGCCGGAGTGATTTTAACTACGCCCGAGCCAAAGGCTTTATCCACATAGATATCTGCAATGATTTTCACTTTGCGATTGATCAAAGGGATAATAACATTTTTGCCAATGAAATGTTTGTATCTTTCATCTTCGGGATGAACACAAACGGCTGTATCGCCCAGCATTGTTTCTGGACGAGTGGTTGCCACTGTTAAATGACCCGAGCCATCTTCGAGTGGATAATTGATATGATACAGAGTGCTTTTGGTTTGAATATGATCCACTTCAAGATCTGAAATCGCAGATTCAAGTGGACCTGACCAATTCACTAGCCTCTGTCCGCGATAGATACCTTGCTTTTTATAAAGATTTACAAAAACTTTACGAACAGATTTTGAAACACCTTCGTCTAATGTAAAAGTGGCGCGATCCCAATCGCATGAATCGCCAAGGCGACGCATTTGATTGTAAATACGATCGCCGTATTTGTGTTTCCACTCCCAAATTTTATCTACAAATTTTTCGCGGCCCAAGGTGTGGCGAGTGATATTTTCTTTTTTAAGTTCTTTTTCAACTACAACCTGAGTAGCAATACCGGCGTGATCTGTGCCGGGTAACCACATGGCATTGAAGCCGTTCATGCGTTTGTAGCGGATGAGCAAATCTTGAATCGTGTGATCAAGTGAATGGCCTAAGTGCAAAAAGCCAGTGACGTTGGGTGGTGGTAAAATAATTGAGAATGGGGGTTTGGTCGATGTGTCTTGGGCTTTGAAGTGACCTGAGTCCTCCCAATATTTATAAATACGACCTTCAACATCGGCAGGATTGTAGCGATCAGATAATTGTTCAGCCATGTGCGTTCCTTGAGTTTTTGAGATAGAGGCAGACTGCCACAATCTATCAAAAATAAGAGGATATCGGTATGTTTTAGAAGGTCTGATGCGTTGCAGATGATCTCATGCAGACCTTTGAATAGATATTAGCCACCGATCAGTAAGCAAACTCGCATGGTCCATCTTTTTCGTAAACTTTGTATCATCCATCTTATTGAGGGCGCGGTGTTCAATTTCATTATCCATGGTCGAGACCAAGAAAAATCCCAATAGGATCCATGGAAGATGAGTCCGGGGAGCTAGTTGCATGGCTTCAAAGTAGAAGATGATTTTAGCGATAGCCGGCCTGGTTGTGGTCTTGGTGCCGGTGCCACTGGCGGATACCTATCAAATTCCAGGTGAGCAACGACGTAGGCCAAAGAAAAACATATTGCGCGCAGTGAATTTGGTCTATAGAAAATCCATCTTAAATCATTCACAGATTATGAATTTTCGGGAAGAACTTTTACGACAGAAATCATGCTTGCTATTAGGTTAATTATTTAGAGTTTATATTTCCCATGCTTCAAAGGCTTGGCGAGCCAGTGAAATTTGTTTTTCTTTTTTTACTTTTTTATCGCGTTCTTGCTCGGCCAATGGTGGCAGCAATCCAAAGTTGATGTTCGTGGGTTGAAAGTTCTCAGCCCGTGTTTCATCGGTTATGGCCTCTAAAAGTGAACCCATGGCTGAAGAGCGCGGTGGGGGTGAAAAGACTTTGTCATTGAGTTTTTGATCAATGAACTTGGCAACGAGCAAACCAATACACGTTGATTCAAAATAGCCTTCAACGCCTGTGATTTGCCCTGCAAAAAATAACCAAGGGTCATTTTTGCTAGAAAGATCTTTGTTTAAACGTTTAGGTGCATTGATATAAAGATTGCGATGGATGCTGCCCAGCTTTAAAAACTCTGCGTTTTCTAAGCCTGGAATCATTTTGAAAATGCGAGTTTGCTCGCCATAAGCCATGCGGGTTTGAAAACCCACCATATTGTAGGCTGTGGCCTCTTTGTTGTCTTGACGTAATTGCACGCAGGCAAAGGGGTAGCGGCCCGTGCGAGGGTCTGTCAAGCCCACGGGTTTCATGGGACCGAAACGCAAGGTTTGAAAACCGCGCTCAACCATAACTTCGATTGGCATACAGCCTTCAAAAAAATTAGTTGTTTCGAAATGTTTGGGCTCAATTTTTCGTGCACCCTCGATTTCACGAATGAAAGTGTTGTACTCTTCTTTGTTCATGGGGCAGTTGATATAATCAGGGGTGCCCTTGTCGTAGCGATCGGCTTTGAAAGCTTTGTCCATATCGATCGAGTCCGCATCAATGATGGGTGCGATAGCATCAAAGAAATAAAGAAACTCGTCACCGAAATGCTTACGCAAATCTTCGGCAAGTCCTTCATGGGTCAGTGGACCCGTGGCGATGACAGTAGGGCGTGACACTTGAGTTAGTGAGGTTACAACATCGGGTTTGATTTCGATAAGTGGATGATTTTTGATTTTTTCAGTTACCAGGGCCGAGAACATTTCGCGGTCCATGCCGAGGGCTTGGCCTGCGGGAACCTGTGCTTTGTAAGCGGACTTAAGGATATGTGAATTCAGCTTTGCGGCCTCCCATTTCAGCTGACCGGTTGCAGAAACATCGGAATTGCTACCAAAGGAATTCGAGCAAACCAGTTCGGCACATTTTTCTGTTTTATGCGCCTCAGTCATAGTTTGGGGGCGCATCTCGAATAAAACGACCTTATAACCCATATCCGCGAGTTGAAGAGCGCATTCGCTGCCTGCCAGACCTGCCCCAACCACGCTTATTGTGTGATTTTTAGATATCGTCATGGTAGATCTCCTTCAAGCAGGGGAAGTAAATTTCGTGGATCCAAATCAAAAACCAAAGCCTAAATTCAGCGTCGGTTCGGAAGTACTACAGAGTCTTTTCGAAAATGGCAAGTCTCCGCTGTCGGATCAGTTTATGCGTTGGAAACTATGGGCTCAGTGGGCTGATTATGTGGGCCCCACCGTAGCGCAGAATGCAGAGCCCGTAGGTTATCAGCGTGGTTGTCTGTATTTGTGGGTACGCAATTCTGCGTGGATGCAGCAGATGATTTTTATGAAGGATCCAATTCAAGAAGCCATCAATAAAAAGATGGGTCGCAAGTTCGTACGTGCCATTCGCTTTACCTTGGATCGTCGTGAAGTGCCTCAGCAAGATGATGCGGGCTTTAAAGATCTTATTAGCAAAATCGCCCC
>JANNCH010000398.1:0-6717 GCA_031386315.1 Pseudobdellovibrionaceae bacterium | reverse complement strand
CATTTTTATCTTGAAATAATTCGCGACGTTGATTCCAACCTACGAAGCCAAATGATTTCGGAGCATCATTAGAAACCTTGTGTTTAAAAACTGTTTTGCCCCACTCATCGCCTACGGCCTTTTTCATGAAAGCTTCCACTTTCATTTCAGAATAGTCGATGTCACCTTTTTTAAGGCGCTCAATAGTCACGTTTTCATCTTTGTAAAAGCGCATAGTGATAGTTTCAAAATTAAACATGCCTTTGTATTCTGGCGCTGTGCTTCCCCACCACTTGTCGTATTTTTTCAACTGGATCATTTGACCACGTTCAAACTTAGCCAAAGCGTAAGGGCCTGTACAAGTGAGAACACGATTCATTTTTTTAGATTTTTCAACATCACTGTAAATGTGTTTCGGGATGATTGTCATAGTGGCAGCAGAGTCGAAGTTTTTATAGTAGCTGTCTTTAGCGTAGATTTTAACAGTCTGTGCATCTACAGCTTCAACTTTTGCAATACCTTCAAAGTAAGGTTGCAAGTTCGCGGCTTCATAGGCTGGATTGAAAATAGCGTCGAAAGAGAACTTCACATCTTCCGATGTAACAGGTTTACCATCATGGAAAGTTGCGCCGTCGCGGATGTGAAATGTATAAACTTTGCCATCTTTAGAAGTTTCCCATTTGTCAGCCAAGGACGCTTGCCAGTTGTAAGTGTCGACATTTCTAGTCAACAAACCTTCGCAAGTGTAGTTCCAAACTCTTTGAGAATACAAATCAGCACCGGTGATCGGGTGAATTGTAGGTGGCTCGCCTTCGATGTTAATGTTAAAGTTTCCGCCTTTAGGTGCATTCGCGTTTGGCGCCAAAGCAAGGACAGGAACAGCAAACAGAGCGATCATGGCAACAACGAGTTGTTTCATTTTTCTCATTTAGTCTCCCTCGATAGTCACATTGAATTTTGACATTCAAGTTACTGTGTAACTCAGGGATTTTTGGTCTATCCCAAAGTTGGACTAAAATGTGTTACAGGCGAAAAATAATCAAGTTATTGCTCGATTGACGCGCCGATTAAATTGCATATCCTCGCGACTCTAAGGGGATTTTTCATGAATGAAATGTATAGAATAGGCCTCACATAGCAGACCCATTCGACCATCGAACTTGGTCTTTTTTAACACCACACAACACCCTCAGATCATTAGATAAGCTCATGAACAGGCAACATACTTAGAGCGATGACACCGGTTTTCAAAATGTCGTTTAAGTTCGGATAAAATAAGAAAATATCTCAGTCGCCATACATAACGCAGGCGTATATTATAAAGGTAGACCAAATAAGCCGCCAGCACACTTAAGGCGCGCTGACCATATTTTGCAACTGTCGTATTTCAACCTCACAACTGCCGGTATAGTTTTCTTTCCACTGACTGACTAGGCAACTTGCTAATGGCTTTAAAGCAGCACGCACTTTGACTTCAAGACGATGATTGAACTTACAATCCTTTAAAAAGTCCGGTGTTGGCTTTGCGATCGGATCGATATCTGTCACCCGGGTAAAGTCTTTATAACATCCCATTCGTTGCGATTGAGCATCTGGCTCAAAACTTTCAATTCTTGCTGTTGTAAAGTCCTGGCATGCATTGAGCAGTTCTTCTTTTGTCGCTGCCTGGGCTGCCGTTGCCTGAATTTTTGAAGCTAAGCGTAGGCACTGGCTTACAATTGTTGCACCAATGTCGCTGGCTTTAGAAACATAGTTTCTTGCCAAAGCCCGTCGCAACGCTTCGCCAAACCTATTGGTCAACTTGTCGTGATAAGAGCCCTTCACAAATTTTTCGACCCATTGGCCGTTTTCTAAATCAGAATCCAGCATTTTGTCGATTTTGCTATCAAGACGCTTTTCAATTGCGCTTTTAACGCCTGCTTCGATTTTGTCTTTTGCGAAAGTGTTGACGACCTTACCAAGAAAGTTTCCACCTTTTACCGAAACATCTACTACAAACTTGCCTTTTTTTAAACCAATGATCTTGGGTTTTTGCGTGGCAATAATTTCAGATTCGAATTCCAATTCTTTGTTTATCAATGTGGCAGACACACGAAAAGCCACACAACTTTTCATGGCATCATAACTATAGGGCTCAATTTCAATCTTTGTCTTGATATCAGATTTAACGGAAGCGATGCCCCACAAAACATTTTTTTTAGCCGTAAATGACGCCGAGACCTCTGGTGAGCTCACCGTAACACCGGGTGAATACATGCAAGCAGTTCCAAAAAGCTGATTTTTTTCAGCAAACAAGCGCATATATATATCACGACCAAAATAGGCGCTGCTTTCAATCTGCTCATCAGACTTATCTATGAGGCGCTCATTTACTTTCGCACCTGAATTTTGCGAGCGCGAAATGTAAATAGGGAACTCGGTTTCTGGAAAAGTGCCCTTCGCGCCACCACTGCTAAAGCTCTGGCCTGGGATCTTAACAGTGAACACAAGCTTTTTGCCCTTAGGGCCGCCCTCTAGAATATCACCAAATGGGATTTCACCACAGCGATAGTCATCTTCAGCGGCATCATCGCAGCTTTTGAAAAATAGCTGCGGATATTTTTTATGCAATGCTTTTGCTACATTGGCATGAATTTTTGCAAAATCCGTTTGCATAAGACTAGAAACACTTTCATCTGCTTTTACTGTTAAAGAGAACATCAACAATAACGCTGTCAAAATTTTTGCATTCATTATTTTTACAGGCATTGGATTTCCCCTTTGATATGGCAATCACCGCCATTTTTATCTTTTTCACGGCAGCCAAAAGTTAAACTTGCCGAGTAGCTATTGGGGGAAGTCCGACTTTTTTCTGAGATCGCTAAATCACCCAGACGGCAGGTACCGCTCTCAACCTTGTTTGAGGACTTCACAACTCGCAAAGTATTATCATCTATCTGCTCAAGAGTCGTCTTAGAAACAAGGCCGGCCTCTAAGTTACAAGCGGCTTTTGCACTCACTATTTTTTTATTCTTAGGGCAGCTCACAGTTTTTTCACAGCCTTCATTGTCATTTGCAGCACGGCATCCGAAGACGATCGTATTGGCATGTTTTGATTTCTTAGCAGGTTCACTCAAAATATTTCCGCCACCATTTTTGAATCTACCAAGTACGCGCTGCTCAAAACTATAATTTCTTCGTGATAGCACAGCGACTTCATTATTTTTAATCTCTGTGCTAGCCTCGCTAGATGAGATTATATAGCGACTAAAAAAGTTATCAGCGCTTCCATTCACAATGAATTTGTTATCTGCAATCAAAGTGCTTTCGGCATGGTCCGCATCATCAGCACTGCTACCATAAGGATAGCCCGCATCAAAAGAGCAGTAAATGCTACTGCCTTTTCGAGATCCAACGTTAATGGCCTCGTAATTTTGAGAATAAAAAATATTTTTTTGAATTATATTATTGCTGGGTTTTTGGTGGCGAATGGTTCCACCCTCACCGCAGTTTCGATAAATAAAGATACCACCATTATCAATGGACATAAATTTATTGCTGCTAATCACATTATTTGCGGACCCATCCACGGCAATGACTTCTCGGCCTGCAGATCCAGCATATATGACATTCGAACTGATATGATTCTGTGCAGACTCGGCATCGAGATAAATCACGGCACTTAGCGAGCTACCAGATATTTTTGAATTGATAATGCGTGACTTAGTAGTCCCGGGCCCTAGGTAAATCGCAATATTGTTGTTAATTGTGATGTCCAAATTTTCAAATACAATGTTGGTCGGTGCGTTTTGTTGTGCTCGCGCCGTGTGCTTTGCATCTAAGCGAGATGAATCCCTTAGATCTGGACCTTCACCGTTTTTACCCATGCCTGCCGTGCGTATTCCGCCTAGGACCTTGCAGTTTCTGACAATAATATTTTCTGGTCGAGACCAAACAATGACTCCGGCTGATTTGGTTTTCAGTGAGCGCACCAATAAGTTCGAAAATGCGAACTCACTTCCGGCAAGTGTTCCGCCACCACAGTCGAAAACCACATTGCTCGCTGCCGCTCCGGAAATCAAAATTTGTTTTTTAACAACATCCGAAGCACGCAAGGTGACAGAGCAATTCACTTCAATGTTCGGCTTATCTGCTGTTGGATTTTGTAGAATTTCAGCCATGATACTTTGGCTACAAGCAGGCGCTGAGGCCTGTGAAAACGAAAAGTTTTGGAAAGCTATCCCCAGGCCCGTAAGCCCTAACAAAGTAAGTACAAAATTGAAGTGCTTTTTCGATAACTTCATGAAAACCCCATACATACTAGAATAGAAGCTTATTTCGATCCCCGAATAACTATTCTAAACGATGATTATAGGTTCGCAATACCAGAAGTGCATTTTTGTGTATTAATGTTGTACTATCAATATGTTGAGTTTCAGAATGTATCAGCAGCATCTTGCGAATGGCAGCGTCTCATTTTAGAGCGACTATCAACACGTCCATGCTCTTGCTTTATTCAAAGGGTAGAATATTTGCGCGCTTTGTTCGATATTTGTTAATGATGCCTTGAGTGTTTTCTGTGGGCACTGAACGCCTTTCGGATTCACCTAAGACATAGGTAAAGCCAACTAAATAAGAAATATTAAAATTTGATTTGTGCAACGGACTGCTGCGATTGACCGAACTCGAATAGTCCGTCAGACCGAACCCCAGGTAAAGCGAAAGTCGTCCAGTGGTATAGCTGTGAAAATAAGCGAATTCGCTGTCTAGAAATCCACCTTTAGCCTCATAGGCTGGGCGATCGGTCGTGGCATCCATGCCACTCACATCAAAATAAGTTGCTTGAAGCTCTTGCGAAACGATTTTGAAGCCCGCACTTAATCGCCCTTGAGTCGGGCCAAAATCAAAATGATAAATAAAATCCGTGTCTAAAACAGCGCCATTTTTTTTGACGACATCACCGCTGATAGAAGTCACTTGAAAAAGTCCAACTTTGATTTCCCAATTTTCGCTCAGCGGTTCATAGACAACCTGCGGCCCCACATTGATCATAAAGGGCAGATCTTCCATCCCTTCTCGAGCCTTGTTTGCGGCTGAATCCAAGGGTGGATAACCGCCCCCAGAAATTTCTAAAGACCAGGCATCTTTTTTAAATAGATATGTCCTTGCACCTTCACGGTCATTAGCGCGCAGTATTTCACCACGGTACTGAAAAGTCGGAAATGGCAGAGCGATATTAGAGAACTGGTCAGAGGCTGGATACTGCTCGTAATGGATATAACCAGAACCTACGCCGTATTCCCACAAAGGCTTGTCCTGTGCGGACCAAGCCTTTGGTGCTAACAATAGTATAAAAATTAAAAATCTGTGCATGCGTCCTTAAGCTAAGGACTTCATATCAATCACGAAACGATAACGAACATCACTTTTAATCACACGTTCGTAGGCTTCATTCACTTTCTGTATTGGAATCACTTCGATGTCACAGGAAATATTATGCTTTCCACAAAAGTCGAGCATTTCTTGAGTCTCTTTGATTCCACCGATCAGCGAACCCGCCAAGCTACGACGACCCATCACAAGTGAGAACGCACCCACTGGAACTTCATTTTCAGGAATTCCAACAACGACCATTGTGCCATCCAACTTTAGCAATCCTAGATAAGCATTCCAATCCATGGGTGCTGATACTGTATTGATAATTAAATCAAAATTGCCTTGAAGCTTTTTGAAAGTTTCAGCATCTGAAGTGGCATAGAAATGCTTGGCCCCCATCGCTTTGCCGTCTTCAATTTTTTTCAGTGAGTGACTAAGCACAGTGACTTCAGCTCCCATGGCCGCAGCAATCTTAACACCCATGTGACCTAGGCCGCCCAATCCAATGATGGCCACTTTTTTACCTGGCCCCGCACCCCAATGGTGAAGTGGGGAATAAAGTGTAATCCCTGCACATAAAAGCGGAGCCCCTTTATCCAAAGGAATATTATCCGGCATTTTTAAAACATAGTTTTCATCAACAACGATTTGATTTGAGTAACCGCCTTGAGTCAGGGTTTTACCATCGCGCTCTTTCGCATTGTAAGTTCCAGTCATGCCTTCTTTGCAATACTGCTCAAGGCCTTGCTCGCAAGAAGAGCAGTGACGGCAAGAATCTACAAAACAACCCACACCAACTTTATCGCCGACTTTGAATTTTTTAACTTTGCTACCGATGCTAGCAACGACGCCAGCGATTTCGTGCCCCGGCACCATGGGGAACATTGAACCACCCCACTCATCACGGGCTTGGTGAATATCTGAGTGGCAAATACCACAATATTTGATTTCAATTTGCACATCGTGCTCGCGCGGATCACGTCGTTCAAAAGTAAAAGGCGATAATGGAGCTTTGGCAGTCGTCGCAGCGTAACCTTTGGCTTGAATCATATGACTTCCTAACTGAAGATTTTGAGTTTTGTTGTGTTCTTAGCTTTCACTTCACGCGGCTGAATTTCGCTGAGAAGTTTCAGCGCAAGATTGCCGCTTTCAGAACGCACGAGGTAGGCCGGTTTTTCAGGCGAGCCATGGCGCGTGATTTTTTTAGTTTTTATTATTTTTGTAACGGACTCTTTAAAGATTTCCTCAACAGTACCAAGAATGGTACTGCCTGCCCACTTCCACTGAATCTTAGAACCTACACGAAATTGTTTCATGCCCCTAAGATACCAAAAGAAAACTGCCAAAAGGAACCTGCTACTTTTTGGTAGCAATGCCGCGTTA
>JANNCH010000381.1:0-5025 GCA_031386315.1 Pseudobdellovibrionaceae bacterium | reverse complement strand
CGACATCGTACTTGCGGCAGACCATGTGACTTCGCAAGCCATTAACTTCATGGCCATGGAAGCTCGTGGTTTAGTTTGTTTAACCTTGAGCGCTCCGCAGGTGGATCGCTTGATGCTTCCGCAAATGGTTCGCGATGATATGAATTTTTCTTCCAACAAAACAGCGTTCACAGTCAGTATCGAAGCGGCAGCTGGCGTTAGTACTGGAATTTCGGCAGCAGATCGTGCCCACACTATTCGTGTGGCTTCAAATCCAAATGCTAAACCTGCGGATCTGCATATGCCTGGTCATATTTTTCCGATTCGTGCTCAGCACGGTGGTGTTCTTAAGCGCGCAGGTCACACAGAAGGCTCTGTTGATTTAGCGAAGCTAGCGGGCTTAAATCCTGCGGCTGTTATTTGTGAAGTCATGAATCCTGACGGCAGCATGGCTCGTGTTGGTGATCTGAAGGCCTTTGCTTATAAGCACAATATGAAAATCGGTACGATCGTTGATCTGATTGAGTATCGTTTGGCCCATGAAACTTTAGTCGAAGAAGTTGGCACTGTTGAGTTGCCTGCTGAGCTTGGTAAAAATTTGAAGGCCCGTGTTTTTCGTAGCCGTGTAGACCACATCGAACACCTGGTAATACAAAAAGGCGAGATCGATGCGACACATCCAGTTTTGGTTCGTGTTCACGTTGATAATTTCGTTCGCGATTTATTTTCAGGTCTTCAGACCCAATCATCGGTTTTGGTTGAGTCCGTAAAGTTGATCAATCAAGAAGAATCCGGCGTGCTTGTACTTTTGCGCGGCAACAATCGACCTGTCGGTTTGGCAGTTGAAGTCGCACATTATGCGCAGCCAGATGAATCCAAGGTTATGGGTGCCATGGATCAAAAAGATTATGGAATCGGCGCCCAGATCCTGCGCGAGCTAGGCATCCATAAAATTCGTTTACTGACGAATAAGCCCGAAAAGAAAGTGGGCCTAAAGGCCTTCAATCTAGAAATTGTTGAAATTGTACCAATAGATTTAGTCCGAACAGTTCATCCTAAAGGGGAAGACAATGATAAGAGAACTCAAAGTGGGAGTGGTCACAGCTCGATTCAATAGTGAAATAACAGAGAAACTCGAAGAGGGTGCTCTGGCCTATTTGGAAGAGTGCGCAGGCGTGCAAGTTTATGCTGTCCGCGTTCCTGGTGCCGTAGAAATTCCCGTGACTGCTCAAACCTTGATTGAAGCAGGTTGTGATGGCGTGGTGGTGTTAGGTGCGGTTATCCGTGGCGAAACTTCACACTATGATTACGTTTGCCAGAGTGTTGAGCGTGGTATCACAGAACTTATGCTTGCTTACAATACTCCCATTGGTTTCGGTGTTTTGACGACTGAAAATGACCAACAGGCCTTGGATCGCGCAGGCGGGAAGCACGGCAACAAAGGTGAAGAGGCTGCTCAGGTTGTAATGGAAATGATCGGGTTGCTAGATCAAATTCAATTGGATATCGGCGCAAGTGCTGAGGATTTCGACGACGCGCCGGTCGCGAAGTCCAAAAAAGCTCCGAAAGCTGCCAAGAAAGCAACGAAAGTGGCAAAAAAAGCCGCTCCTAAATCAGCTAAAAAGAAGAAATAAATACTTCTGGATGTTTTTGACTGGGTGCCCAGTCAAAAACATCCCCAGCTTCTAAAATGAACTTTGCCCATGCCCATTCGCTGAAGTACATTATTTCCTATTGAGGTAGTGGTGATTCAGGACGAATTTCGGGCGCAAAGTCCCCAAGAACAAAAACACGAATTTAGAAAACGACGAAGAGAGCTGTTTATCGTTCTGTTTTTGTCGTTTCTGTTTGTCGGATTAACATGGTTTGAGATTCGACTTTTCGCTACCAGTCAGCAACTACCATTTGTTCACAGTATTTTCTTTTTTGGACTGGTCAACTTTAACATCATCCTTTTGCTGCTCTTGCTGTTTCTGATTTTTCGAAACGTTGTTAAGGTTTTTGTCGAAAAGCGTGGCAAGATTTTTGGTAGCAGTCTTAAGGCCAAACTGATTGCGGCCTTTGTTTCTTTCAGTGTTATCCCGACTTTGTTGATGTTCATTATTTCAGTTTTCTATATCAATTCAAGTTTTGACAAGTGGTTCAGTGTTAAAATGGCGAGTGTTCTTAAAAGCTCGATCGAAGTAACGAACTCATACTACTTCAATGCCAAGAAAAAAAATTATCACTTTGCACACCAGATTGCCAACAGCGTTCGCAACAGCAGCAACCCAATCAAGATTCGTACAACAATGGAAATCCTGCGCAAGGATTTTGCTTTGGATGCTGTCGAATACTATCCGTCACTTTTTGGCAAACGTATCGTGGTTTTCGATTCTGAAGACAATATGCCACAGGTGCCGGCGGTATCTCTCGACTTTTTGCAAAAAGGGGTTCGGGCCCAGGCCGAAGCCAGCATCATCCATCAATTCGGTGACGGCAATCTAGTACGAGTGATTGTGCCAGTTAAAGAGGGCAGTGATCGCGGGGCCATTGTAGTTTCTAGTTTTGTGCCCCTGTCCTTAATTTCAAAGATGAACGATGTGTCCACGGCATACGAAGAATTTCGTGATATCAATCCGCTTGAGTATCCGCTGAAGTCTATCTACATGATTATTTTATTCATGATGACTCTTGTGATTTTGCTGGCTGCGACTTGGTTTGGGTTCTATCTAGCAAAGCAACTCTCGATTCCACTAGTGCAGTTAGGTCGTGCGACAAAACGAGTGGCAGACGGCGATTATACTCCACTGCAAATCAACTCGGGCAGTGATGAAATCTATTCGTTGGTGGATAGCTTCAATCAGATGACAACAAACCTTGAGGGCAGTCGAAAAGATCTTGATCAGCATACTCGCTATATCGAAGTCGTTTTAAAAAATGTCAGTGCGGGTGTGGTCTCGGTTGATCAAAAAGGTATTGTTACGACGATCAATCGGCATGCGGGGCAATTGCTACGTTTAGATCCCGATAAATATTTGGGACGTCCAGTTCGCGAACTTCTAACCCTTGAGTACTTTCGAACATTCGGTGAATTGTTAAAATCAATGCAAGAACACAAGATCGAAAGTATCCAAAAAGAATTTCGTGTGAACGTAGCGGGTGAGGCAATCCCGTTGCAGATGAACCTTTCATTGCTGAAAGATGAAAAGGGCAACGAAATCGGTAAAGTTCTAGTTTTCGATGATATGACACCGATTGTGAGCGCACAGCGAGCGGCAGCATGGACCGAGGTTGCCCGTCGCATTGCTCATGAAATTAAAAACCCGCTAACGCCCATCAAGCTTTCGGCAGAACGCTTGCAAAGAAAATTTGGCGTTAATATCACAGACCCTGCTTTTGAAGATTGCACTCGTATGATCATCAAGCAAGTGGACGATCTTAAGAATCTCGTGAACGAGTTTAGTAATTTTGCAAGACTTCCGCAAAGTCGTCCGGTGGTGGCTTCGCTGAATGAAACCGTGGAAGAGTCCCTTGAAATCTTCCGTCAAGCCCATGCAAATGTGCGTTTTGATTTTACTCCAGATACGACCTTGCCAGATTTTAAATTCGATCCAGACCAGGTGAAGCGTGTATTGGTAAACCTTATTGATAATTCAGTAGCTGCTGTTGCTAAAGAGCCACATGCGCGAATCGAAGTGATGACTCAATACGACAGTGACATCAAGACTGTGCGTCTTTCGGTGGTCGATAACGGTGAGGGAATCCCTTCGCATGACAGAAATCGAATTTTCGAACCTTACTACTCTACAAAAGATAGTGGAACTGGATTAGGATTAGCCATTGTGAAACGAATTATTGAGGATCATAACGGCTTTATTCGCGCCTTTGAAAATGATTCTCGTGGGACCAAAATGCTCATCGAGCTACCCGTCAATGAAGTGGAAGGATGGAAACGTGAGCACTCCAGAACAAATGGAAATAAATAAGAACACAAAAATTTTAATCATCGACGATGAAGCCGCGATCCGAGATGTTTTATCAGCCTCTTTGCAAGATGAAGGTTTTACGGTTACCCATGCCCATGATGGTGAAACGGGTATTAAAGCCATCAAAGAAAGCTTACCTGACATTGTATTTCTAGATATCTGGATGCCAGGCAAATACGACGGGATTGAAGTCCTCACTGCGGCCCGCAAAGAACACCCTTCCATTGAATTCGTTATGATATCGGGGCACGGTACGATCGAGACTGCTGTGAAAGCTACCAAACTTGGTGCTTGGGATTTCATTGAAAAGCCTTTGTCCATGGATAAAATTTCAATCGTGATTGCCAATGTTTTGAGCTATCAGCAAGAAAAAGAAGAAAAGCAATTGCTCTTGAATAAGTTACGTAAAAGCATTGCATTGATCGGCGAAGCACCGACAATTGTTTCTACAAAACAAATTATTGCACGTGTGGCCCCAACTCAATCTTGGGTTTTGGTAACCGGCGAAAATGGCGTGGGTAAAAAATTAGTTGCACAAAATATTCATTATTTAAGCACGCGAGCCAGCCGTCCTTTTGTTGATATTAACTGCGCCGGCATCCCTGAAGATCTGCTCGAAAGCGAATTTTTTGGAATCGAAAAAGGCGCTATGCCAGGGGTTGAGCGCACAAAGCGTGGCAAGCTAGATTTTGCTCTAGGTGGAACTCTTTTTATTTCTGAAATTTCTGAAATGAATCAGATGGTGCAGGCCAAATTACTGCGATACCTACAAGAAAAAAAATACAGCCGTGTTGGCGGTGGCGAACTTATTGAAAATGATGTTCGCGTGATCGCGGCATCGACAAAAGATCTCGAAAAAGAAGTCAAAGAGGGGCGATTTCGTGAAGATCTGTATTACAGATTGAACGTAATCCCATTCCGCATTCCTAATTTGAACGAGCGCACAGAGGACATTCCAGTTTTGGTATCATACTTCAGTGATCATGTATCTCGCGAAGGCGGATATATGAAAAAAGCTTTTTCTGAAAAGGCCATCGAAAGAATGTGCCAATACAACTGGCCGGGCAATGTGCGCGAG
>JANNCH010000360.1:0-14308 GCA_031386315.1 Pseudobdellovibrionaceae bacterium | reverse complement strand
GCATCGGTTGGGCCAGCGATGATGGTACGACGAACTCGATCCCATTGCGGGTTGCAAACACAAACAAAGCATTCTTAGCGGGCCACGAGATTGGTTCCCATGCAAATTCACATTGCGATGCCAGCGGTGAAGATCGTGATAATCCGATGTACGGCAAGCCATGGCGCGAGGGCGATTGGGATTCTGAGTTTTCTCAGTTCAACAAACTTCTTTTCGGGGCTTTCACTTTAAATAAAGTAAAACCCATCGATAAAGCACCTAACGGCTTTGCTTTTTCAAAAGATAACATCAAAGGTTTCAGAGCACCGCTGTTGGCGTACACCTCGGGTTTGTGGCCCGTGCTAAAAAAATACGGTTTTACATACGATACTTCTAAAGAAAACTCGCCCGATTATTGGCCCCAACGCCAAACATGGGGCGGTTGGGATATTCCACTGGGTCGTATTAAGATTGCAGGGACTTCTAAAACTGTGATCGGAATGGATTACAACTGGCTTTGTTTTCACTCGGCGTGCGCAACAAAGCCTGGTTTAACAGAAGCGGATCGCATGAGAATGCAAAAGCAAGTGACGGATAGTTATCTTTATTATTTTAAGAAAAATTATTTCGGCAATCGTGCACCCGTTCAAATTGGCCATCACTTTTCGCAGTGGAATAAAGGCGCCTATTGGAATGCGATGAAGGACTTTGCTAAAAATGTTTGCAACCGCCCCGAGGTGCGTTGTGTGACCTTCACTGAGTACGTGAATTGGCTGAACGGATTGGATGCAGATACCTACAAAGCATACCGTGCAGGTAATTTTGAAAGACTTCGTGATGACGGAACGATCCGAGATATTTCAACGCCACTTTCGATTGATGTTCGTTTGGATTATGGTGCTGAACAGTTTGAAGCTGTGGTCCCTGAAGCCGACAAAGCGCGATTGAGTGTTGTTGGATGGCGACCGCGTGTGATGCTTAATTTTGAAAACCAAAGGGACTCAGTGGTCACCCGCGATCAGCTTTTGCAAAAGTTCGCAGTGGGATCTAAATTCAGCGTGCGCGCAGCCCTTATCAACAGCCAAGGCATGGAGATGAGCTGGCAAACCTACAACGTTGATAACTTCAACACAACTTCTGAATCCGTCGTAGGCCCTATCGAAGAT
Source organism: Pseudobdellovibrionaceae bacterium (assembly GCA_031386315.1). Lineage (GTDB taxonomy): Bacteria > Bdellovibrionota > Bdellovibrionia > Bdellovibrionales > Bdellovibrionaceae > JANNCH01. The sequence goes on along the minus strand of JANNCH010000360.1, from coordinate 13,163 downwards.
CGTGCCCTGAAGGGCGAATCAGCCGATGCCCACGAGACCCACAGCGAAGAAGAAGAATAAAGTACTCGCTTCTTTTTTTACATATCTAGTCGCCAAATTAGGCAAAAAAAAGCCCAGGAGCTATCCTGGGCTTTTTAGTTTTATAACGAATTTGAAAATTACACAGACTTTTTGCTAGTCGCTTTTTTAGAAGTCTTGCTAGGAGCGGCTTTGCGAGCAACTTTTTTAGTTGTTTTAGTTGCAGCTTTTTTAGAAGTTTTCTTTTTAGCAGCAAATAAAGTTTTTTCGATTTTGTTGGCTTGAGCCACAGCTTTTTTTCTGTAAAGAACGATGTTCTTTTCTACAGAATCCGCAGATTTTTTGATTTGAGAAATTGCACTGCTGACTTCTTTTTCTAATTTTCTTTCAGAAGTATTCAACGTTTTGATGACGTCTTTGTACTTTTTAAGAGCGACAGCAATTTTTTCATCTTTCTTTTGATCGAAAATTTTTTTTAGTTCTGCTTCTTTCTTTTTAAGCTCTGAACTTAGTTGAGAGAAGTTTTCCACCAGCTTTTGAACATTTGCGTTGCTAGATAGGTTGGAAAGGATTTTTTGGAAAGTTAGAGTAGCCATCTTTGAACTCCTTTAAAGATGGCTTCTTATAACTCTGTCAGAGTGAAAATGTAAGCCCCCAGACACAAAATGTAGAAAATAAAATCAAATGCTGTTTTGTCTGTAATACTTGTTCGGTGGTGCCAAAACTGGACTGTATCTGGACTACTCGGGACCTCATAGAATATGCATACTATATTACATATGAATATCGGAAAAATGATTCTAAATCAGCGTAATAACATGGGTTTATCGCAGGTCGAACTAGCCGTGCGTTCAGGCGTGAGTCTGCCGACAATACAAAACATTGAAGCCGGTCGCGCAAACCCAGCTTGGTCCACTCTAGAGTCTTTATTCAAGATACTTGCAGTCGAAGTGCAGTTGAAGGCAAAGCCCATCGATTTAAAGCTATGGGTCTTGCATGGGGTGCCTTTGACCTCGGCTGATATTCAGAGCGAAAAGTATCAAAAACCACAAAGCACTCGATTGAAAAAGATGTTGAAAAGCTTGGCCGGGCAGTTGCCTGCGAACGAAGACTTTCACCGTAAAGAATGGCAAGCCTTTTTGGCGTTCCTTTGGGCAATCCATGAAAACTATCCAGCATTTTTTAAACAAGTGGATAAAGAATCTCAGTATTCTGATTTGTTAGAGAAAACTTATCTGCATACTAATTCAGATTCGTTCCAGAAATTCAAAGAAATCAGCACAGCTAAGCTATCAGAATATATGTAAAAATTTTGTGCTGGATTAGATTTACCAAAGTTGCACAAAGATGGCATTCTTAGAATTTTTTGCTTTCGAGCCAGACTTCTCGGTGCATAGAAAATTGCCCGGGGAACTTATCAAGCACTTTTTCACGAAGTGACATCGCAGGCCCTGCAAGATACGTCTTCAGGGCTTCTTCATTTTCAAGGTGGTAAATGATTTTTACTTCTTTACCAGAGGATTCCATCGAACCACCTTTTCGGTAAAGAATTTCAGCATCCACAAAACCTGGAACCTTTAAAAGTTCTGGAATATGTACCTCACCCATCCAAGAAATAAAGGTTTCATAAACTTCGTGTCGAACGTGGGCATGAACTTGATAACTGACCATTTCTAAAACCTCTTACAATGTGAACTTGAAATTATTGATCAGTGCGCCTGGATTTTTTTTGCCACCCATGCTGCGTGCTTCATAGGTACTGGTGTTTGGCTCGATTTCTTGAAAATCTGTCAGGGCCACTAAATTTTCAGGTCCAAAACAATTAAAAATACTTTCATCAAAACGCAAGTCAGCAATGGGGGCTACGATTTCACCGTTTTCAACCCAGAAGCAAGCATAACGAGTCATCCCCGTAATGCGGGCATTTTGGCGATCGGACCAGTTGATGTAATGCAAATTCGAAAGATACAAACCAGTGCCTAATTCTTTAAGAACGTTTTCACGGTCAAGCAAGCCCGGTAGCAATTCCAAAGAGCGTGGCGATTCGCTTTCGTTGGCATTGTTGCCCTGAACTTTAAATTCTTTAGCAGAGCGTGAACTAATCAAAAAACTAACAAGTTTGCCGTCTTTGATCAGATCACTTTGCTCGGGGGCTAGTTCGCCTTGCGAGTTAAATCTTGGAGTCAGACCTAATTTGTAATTTTCTTTCAAATTAAAAAGTGGCGAAAAACTTTTTTCACCATCTGCTAATTTGCGAAATGCATTATTGCCACGGCGGTAATCGCCATATCCAAGGGCACCCCAGCCGAAGTGACTTAAAATTTCGCTCACTGCACCTGGGGCAAGGTAAGTGCGATACTCACCACGGGGAACTGATTTTTTGGGTCGATTCATAAGCGAAAGTTGATTTTTGCTTTGGCTTAGGTTCTGAACAAATGCATCTTGGTTCCATTGGCTTCCGGCATAGACAGACTTTGCGGCCTTCTCGCCATTATACAAAGAATAATCCATATAAAAACTTTCAGTCGAAAACCAGTGGTTTTGACCTTTCGAATTTTTATTAGCTGAAATCACGGGTCCTGCGCAGTAAATCCCTGCAAGATCACAATCTTTTGCAGGGTTGATGATGGCATCCATCACTTCAGTCGACGGCAGTAATTGAGCTTTGAATTCAGTTTCACTTTGACCATTATTGACCATCGTCACTTGAAAAGGATCTGTCGGAAGCTGTGAGCATTCTTTTCGAGCTTCTGCCAACCACTGATGGGCACGTTTGATATCTTCTTTGGGCTGACCGCTCAGAGAAAAAGCAATATTTGTAGTGCGTCCTTCGCTTTGTAGTTGCAGGCCCATCGTGGTCTGTTCAACAGAAGTATTCTGACGAACTTTACTGCCATTGAAGCGCACAAATAAACTGTCTTCACCATGCAAGCTCAGAACTGCGTCTTCTCCAGATTTTAATGAGTTCAAAATGGCATCTGCCGTTTGGTTGAAAGTCGTTTTAGTTTTTTCAGTATAATTACGCACCGAAAACCTCCACTCCACTAAATAGACAATATGGCGTCGAGTGGCCTACGCGAATGATTTGATTGGGTTCGCCCTTACCGCAATAAGGTGAACCGTAAACTTCCATATTGTTACCAACCATTTTGAGAGAATTCCAAAATCCGACGGTCATGCCGCGGTAGTTTGGATTTCTCACAAGCTGTGTGAGCTTTCCATTTTCGATAAGTTGTGCGTACTCGCAGCCAAACTGAAATTTATTGCGGTAATCATCGATGGACCATGATTTATTAGATCTCATCAGTACACCGCGCTCGGTAGCAGCGATCATTTGTTCAAGGCTTGAAGTGCCGGCTTCGACATTGATGTTCGCCATACGATCAATCGGCGCACGATTCCAAGAACTGGCACGTGAGTTCGCTACGCCAGGAAGTTGTAGACGGGCCTGAGATTCTAGACTGCCAAGTCCGCGTTGAAGGATTCCGTCTTTAATTAAAAACTCGCGAGTCGCAGGATTGCCAGCCTCATCGACAGCATAAGAGGCCATCTCGCCCGGCACTGTGGGATCAAACGTCACGTTCATGAGTTTAGATCCGTATTGAAGAGTTCCGAAGTCATTGGGTTTTACAAAGCTCCAACCGGCGTAATTGCGCTCGTCACCCAAGATACGATCATATTCAAGCGGGTGACCAATGGACTCGTGCACTTGCAAGGTCATTTGATCGGGTGCGAGAATCAAATCCATTTTTTCATTGGGACAATTCTGTGCTGTTAGCAAGTTAACGGCATCTTGTCCGATGCTTTGGCAAAGCTGCAGAATGCGCTCGCGATTGAAATACTCTGTGCCCACTTGAAAACAACGCGCAAGGCTTCCGCCATCGGTGCGAATTTGTGTTTCAGTGCCATCTTGAGCAGTCGCTTCGAACGAACTGCTGATGATCGAAAAATTTTGATGAACATCGGTACCATTACTAGACATCATTTGAATGTCCGTTTCAACAATCATCGCCATGGCAAGACGGCTGACAATTTTATCACTGACCTTCATGGCAAGGCTTGCGCCCGCAAGCACATCGGTAATTTCTTTGAGGCTTGTTGAGTCGATCGTGCGTAAGCGCGGGCTCGTGTATTGAGCGCGACTTGGTGGGCGCTGTTTTTCAGAAAATGAAAAGACTTTATGCTGTGACGCTTTTTGCGCCATATCTCGTGCAAATAGAGCCGCGCGCTTAACGCCATCAATACTGGTATCACTTGTGGCTGCGTAGCCAAAGTGTCCGTTCACTAAAACTTCGACCATCAGGCCGCTGTCGAATGTTGTTGAATTGCGATCAGGATTTTCATCGCGAACAATGCGAAAACTAGTTTTTTCAGAGACTCGGCGGATGCCCACCCAGTCGGCTTCAGATTTAATTTGATTTAGCGCAGCATAAAGTTCTTGCATAGTGTGATTGATAGTCTTGCGTGTGTTTGGTGTCAATCTGCACGTGAAATTCTTGGCAGAGAATTTGCATTTTAATTCCTATAGAACGTAGGCAGCAGACAACGGTGTCATTAAGTCTACACAAAGGGGGGTAAAATGAAAGTGATGATGGGAATTCTAACAACAGCCATGCTGATGAATCTTTTTTCGGTTTTAGCTCATGCGGGAACACTTCCAGCGGTCAAAGCCCCTGTTTGTACTTTGGCGAGCGAAGGTCTGGCCGTCAATGCCTGGGTGAAGCATAGGATTTTGATCGCTGACGAGGCGGTTTTTGGAGCCAACGATATGGAAAGCATCGCTACAAAACTGCAGAGCTTTCGCTTACAAGGCCGTTGCCAGTAGTTTCACTTAAAAAATCTTTCTAATAATTATTTCTGTGATACACCAGTAGTATGGATCGCAGTGAATATCTTAGAAATATCTGGTTTCGCTATCCGGCGATGCCGACTTACTCGAGTGCCCATGGGCGCATTTATTCTCTTGATCGAGATTTTCAAGTCAATATTGAATTAGAGATGACACTCGAAAGAGACGGGCAGTTTTATCATGTTGAATTTGCGAAAGCTCCCATTTACTCGGAATTTCTTGTTGAAGGCGATATTGTCGCGGTAATCAGCGCAGAGGCCATTATGCTGTTGTCGCCCGCGTTGCAGGCTTTGCCGATAAAAAAGTATGATCACGAGTTACAAAGACATTGGAATCATTATTTAAGTTTGCTGCGAGATTTTTTTAGCCAGCAAGGCTTTCACGAAGTGAAAACGCCGACATTGGTCTGCTGTCCTGGCACAGAACCTTCGTTGGATGTCTTTTCAACTGATTTAAAAATCGGATCTCAATATCAAAAATTATTTCTTCCAACGAGCCCTGAACTTCATTTGAAAAAAGTTTTAGCCAGCGGTGCCGAGAAAATATTTGAAATTGCAACTTGCTTTCGCAACGGCGAAGTCACGACTACCCATCAGCCAGAATTTCAAATGCTTGAGTGGTACCGTGCATACGCAAATTCAAGTATAATTAAAAAAGATGTGGAAAACTTAGTGGTTTTTCTGGCAAGCAACCTGGATAAACCCAAGCCGCAAAAGGTGCGTAGTTACGCTGTTTCAGATTTATTTAAAAAATATTGTAATTTTAATCTGACACCACAAACAAGTCTGCAAGAGTTGAAGTCATTGGCTGAAAAATTGAAAGTCGATGTGTGTTCTGCTGAAAGTATTGATGACTATTTTTTCTTAATTTTCATGGATAAAATTGAAAATCAACTGCCTGCTGACGAGTTGGTTTTTGTCGAAAAGTATCCTCCCTATCAGGCGGCTTTGGCACGCCTTACGAATGATGGCTGGGGTGATCGTTTCGAAGTCTACTGGCAGGGGATGGAGCTTGCCAATGCTTTTCACGAGCTCAATGATCCCGTTATTCAGCGAATGCGCACACAAGAAGACCTGCAAAAGAAAAAACATATGGGTAAAACAGAAGTTCCGGTCGACCAGCAGTTCATGCAAACACTCGAAGCGGGTTTGCCACCATCCGCAGGTATTGCGCTGGGTTTAGAACGCTTGTTTATGGCTTTTTACAGTATCAAAAAGATTTCTGATTTAAAGTTATTCCCATTTTGACCTTCTAGGTTGTTTGGAAAACAATTGAGCAGTTTTCATTCGATTGGGATTTAGATGGTTCCAAAGACATATAAAAAATAAAAATTTACATTGAAAAAATGGGACGCGGATTAAGTATTATCAGTACGAAATTATGCTTGAACTATTCGGCGTCGCCGCCGTTGATATCTTCTTTGAGTTCTTTGCCGACTTTGAAAAATGGCAATTTCTTTTCTTCGACGTTGATGATTTCACCCGTGCGAGGATTGCGACCTTTGTAAGCACCGTATTGACGATTCACGAATGAACCGAATCCGCGAATTTCAATACGGTCGTCTTTCATCAAGGCTTCAACCATAGAGTCAAAAATTGTATTCACCACGGTCTCTGCTTTGACACGAGTGATCCCAGCTTTTTCAGATATCAAATTAATCAAATCGGCTTTGGTCATGGTTGGTCCTTTAAATGTCTGATAACACTATTGATTATACAGAGATGATCTGCGCTTGGTAGGAAAAATCGGGCATGACTCAATGCTTTAGATTGCCAATTAATACAGGCCGGTGTTCTCGAGGATCTGGTGGTAGGCCTTTAGAACCGAATTGGTCATTTTTTGAGGGTCAAACAGGTCCACAACCTTCTGGCGGGCCCTTTCGCCGATTTCTTCGGCCGGCATCGAGCCCGAAAAGACCTCAATCAACAGGTTGGCCAAAGAGTCGATATCTGCCGGTCTTAATAAAAAGCCATCGCGGCCATCTTCAACGATATTAGAAATGGGACTGACTTCCGAGCCGATGATAATTTTCTTTTGGGCCATGGCTTCAATAGTTGTGGGTTCAAATCCTGTTGTTCGCGAGCTCATATTTACATACACATCACCCAGTTGAATATAATCAGCAAGCTCGTTGCTGGGTACGGCTCCTGTCATGATGACTCGATTACCAAGGGCATGATTGAGCATCGAGAATTCGACTTCTTTCCATGCGGGACCATTGCCGACTATAATAAGATAGCTGTTAGGCTTTTTGATGGCCACTTTTTCAAAGGCTTGTAACAAATAAATCAACTCACGCGCCTCATTCATATCTGAAGTGGTTACTACGATATGAGAATTTTCTGGCAAATTGTGTTTCTTTTTCAGTTCGACCGACTGTTCTTTTGGTGAAAGATCTCCGACTTCTGTCCCGTAGGGGACAGTGTAAATATGAAAGTCCGGATAAAGATAATAGCGTTCAAGAATAATTCTTTGTTCAGGATCTGTTACAAATATTCCATCGGCAGTCGAAAGTAATTTATTGTCACCACCGTAGAAAGTCGTCAAAAATTTATAGGCCACAGCAAGAGAAGTTGAAAGCAAACTGCTCAAAGAATCTTGGCGCATACCTAAAATAGCAAAAATTTGCGACATCTGCGTTGCTTCGATGTCATAAGCTACAGAAACCTTATAGTCTTTTTTGTGGCGTGCAATGCGATAACCAGAGCTATCAATACTATGCACTATATGAAAAGGCTGTTCTTTGTGAAGTTGTGCAAATTTATTCCGAGCGGCTTGTTGAAAACTTATACGTGAAGAACTTTTACTGCCTTCTAGTAGAAAGAAAGCTCGCACGCCAACACGCTGAACTTCGGCTTTGCCAATGGGACTTTTTGTAGAAATGATTGTGACCTTGTGGCCTTGCTTGGCAAGACCACGTGCAATGGGCCATAAAAAACCATGATCTGTCGAGCGGCTGAGAATCTGAAAGCGATTTGCAACCAGACAGATATTCAATGTTTCAGGCAAGGCCTTTTTCTTTTTCCACATAGATCTATTTTGAGCGAGCTTATTGTTTTGTTCAAGTGTTTCGGTCGCAGTCTGGGAGGTCTTTTAACAGGACTATTGCTACTCCGTTTTCGCTAAAATTTGTTGGCTTCGATTCTAGTAGTGGCTCAAACGGCAGTCCCGCCAGAGTACTGGCGCGACTCTTTAAAATCTGGGAGCGGGCTTTAGCAAAGTTGTTTTGGTCTCAAGGCGCCACGATGGCCCTGAGAAAGACTGCTCATGGATGGCCAGACTTTCGAATTTTACAGAGAGCAGCTGTAAAAAATCACAGAAAACTAAGACTTTTGTTCGAGCGCTCGCGAATACAAGCGATTCAGCTCATTCATGGGGTGGTCGAGCCAATGGCGCTCTTGCACAATTTTTTCACTTAAAGATTCAGTCGTTCTTAAGCTGGATTTTGCCGAAAGTTTAACCAAGTCATTGGTTACGCGTCCTGCGCTGAGAATCCAGCAGTTTTGTCCGTTTTTCCAGAGCGTGCCGTGCACATTGGCTTGAGTTGAATCCAGTACCAAGGTGCAGTTGCCATGAATGGCTTTCATGAAATAATCAGTGAGCTCAATCGGAGTTAGCGGAAGGCCGGCTAAAACCAAGGCTTCACAATTTTCTAGTAACTGCTGAACCAGAGCTGCTGAAATTTCGCCAGTTACCATCCATTTATCAGCAAGGCCGTGCTTTTCCATCCATTGATGAAATTGCTTGCGGGTTCTCAAGTTCCAATGAGAATAAGATCCCCAAAGTATGACAGTCTGTTTTTGCGCTAAGACATGCAGATTTAGAAAAAATTCAGATTCAGGCGAAAAAGTTTTTTCATGAAATGGCAGAAGAGCAAATTTTTCGCCCTGTAAGTTAGCACTGATTTTTTTTTCTGCTTCATCGATAGCTGAGTCAAAATAAATATTTTGTTCTTCTAAGTTTAAAACGGGTGGTAGTATTCCGCGTCCTTGACGTTTCGTGCGCACATTCAAGCCGCGCAAATCACCCATGGCTTCAACGGTGGGACAAGTAACAATATCGCTTTCTTCAACTAAGTAACGTACGGGATTGCGGCGCCCCAGGCCTTTGCGAATATGAAATAGTGAAGTGGTTAGTACGCATTGTGGATGTGACTTTGCGTAGGCCGCTAGCACTAACTGTGCAGGATTGAGTTGGTCCTCTTCTAAAAGCAAATGCAGAATTTGCGCCTGCATTCCAAAAAGACCGGGAATAATTTTAAGACCTTCGACGATGCTCCAGCGTTTAAAGTAGGCCATGAATTCAATGCCGTGGGTTTCTTCAACACATTCGCCGTAACTTGTGAGCAGAACAACTTCGTGCTGCTGGGCTTTCAGTGCGCGCGCCAGCTGCCAAGTTGTTGCATTTGCTTTGGGGCTCACAAGTACTATTTTCGCCATTCGACCCCAAGTGCTTTATAAATTCGATCTAGAATTTTACGATTCGCTTCGGGGATTGTGCGATGTTTGAGTTCTTCGGGATGTATCCATTCGAGCATCATGTGATGTTTCGCTTTGGGCTCACCTTTCCAATAGCGAATTTCGTAAAAAAGAATCAAAATTCCAACATCACCGTAAGAATGAGTGCAGGCGAGTTTTAAATCTCCGACTTGCGCTTGAATGCCGAGTTCTTCATCGAGTTCGCGTGCGAGGGCCTCTTCAGGCGTTTCGCCGCTTTCAATTTTACCGCCAGGGAATTCCCACTGGCCTGCTAAGGAATTATTTTCGGGACGTTGACCCACGAGGATTTTGCCATCCTTGTGAATAAAGCCGGCGACCACCGGAATCCAATGACCTTTGCGCGTTTTCAACTTTTTAGTCATGTTTGTTGTCATCCGTGTATTGTCCAACGACATCGTGAAAAAATCCAGGTCCGTGGAAGATTAACGCCGAATAAATCTGTACTAAGTCGGCCCCTAGCTCAAGTCGACGGACGACATCTTGAGGACTCATGATACCACCTGCTGAAACAATAAGCTTTCCAGCGCGTTTATCGCCCAATGCATTGATTGCTGTTTGTAGGGCTCTTTCAGAAAGATCTTTCAGAGGGGCTCCAGACAATCCGCCTTCTGGGGGATAGGGGCAACCTGTGTGTCTTGCCAGTGTCGTATTCGTTAAAATATATCCGTCGATCCCTAAATCGTGGCAGTGCATAACGGTTTCTGCAATTAGCTCTTGATCCATATCGGGGCTGAGTTTGATTAGCACAGGTGTGGGTTCAAAATGTGAAACTTTTTGCATAATGGGCGTTAGCAAACGTTGCAGATTTTCTTTGCTCTGAAGTTCGCGTAGGCCTTGAGTATTGGGGCTTGAGATATTCACAACAAAAGCATCTGCGATGGGACGAAATTTATCAATCACGCTGAGATAATCATCCACCGCATTTTCATTTGAAGTTTTGCGGTTTTTTCCAACATTCACAAATATTGGAGTTCGAAAATACGGCGCATAGGACATCATATTGTAAAAGACTTCATCGGCCCCATGACTGGGGAAGCCCATGCGATTCCACAACGAGTGATGTTTCATATCACGATCCATGATTTTTCCAGGATTGGCATTTTGCCATTCGGGCGTCACAGTGCCGACTTCGACAAAGCCGCAGCCAAGGGACCACCACTCTTTGAGGTTTTCAGCATTTTTGTCCACGCCACCAGCAATGCCCATGGGATTTTTGAAGGTGAGGTCACGCCAGGTGAAGCTTTTCCAGGTCGGAATTTTTTGTCCGTAAATAAGAGAATACAGAGGAAGAACCAGTGGGCTCAGATCATGAGCCCACTTTGGTGGTAATAAAAGCCAAGGCTTCATTAGCGAGGATACAGTCCGCGCAAGAGCATCGCTTTTTCAAGACGGCCAACAGCTACGGCCATGGCCGCAGAACGCATGTCGACGTTTTTTTCTTGATGAAGTTTGTAACCTGTTTCGAAAGCTTTCGTGATGATTGTTTTCAAACGGTTGTTCACTTCGTCTTCATCCCAGAACAAAGACATAATATCTTGAACCCATTCAAAGTAAGAAACGATCACACCACCGCCATTGGCGATAACATCTGGGGCGATGAAGACCCCGCGCTCAGTCAAAACTTTCGTCGCATCATTCGTCACAGGCCCATTGGCGCCTTCGATGATGAATTTAGCTTGGATTTTTTCCGCATTTTTCAAATCGATCTGACCTTCTAAGGCGCATGGGAACAAAGCGTCCACTTTTAGCTCGAGAAGTTGTTCATTTGAAATTTCCTGTGAACCTGGAAATCCTTTAACACCTTTGTGTGCTTTTACATGTTCGATCACTTGCGGGATGTTCAAGCCATCTCCGTTAAAGATTCCCCCGGTCACGTCACTGACTGCAACGATTTTAGCGCCACGTTGAAATGCAAATAAAGAAGCAAATGAACCCACGTTACCAAAGCCCTGAACGGCAATAGTGGAACCATTCATGTTCATGCCGTGTTTTTCGTAGGTTTTTTCTGCCACATAAACCACACCCAAACCGGTTGCGTGATTACGTCCCAAAGATCCACCGATTTCTACCGGCTTACCAGTCACAACGCCGGGTTGTGCATAGCCACCTTGTTCTTGTGAATAGGAATCCATGAACCAAGCCATTGTTTGTGGATCAGTGCCCACATCCGGTGCCGGAATATCTTTTGTTGGACCAACAAACGGTGCTAACTCAGAAGCATAACGGCGGGTCATACTTTGTTTTTCAGCGCGAGAAAGTTTACTTGGATCAACAGTGATACCACCTTTAGCTCCGCCGAGTGGTAAACCTAAAACTGAATTTTTAAAAGTCATCAAAGCCGCAAGACCCACAACTTCTGGCAGATCTACATTTTGGTGATAGCGAATACCGCCCTTGTAGGGGCCTAGGGTTGGTGAATATTGGCAGCGATAGCCAGTGAAAACTTTGACGCTATAGTCATCCATACGCACGGGTACAGAAACGACAATTGTTTTACGTGGTCTTTTCAGACGCTCCAAAATATTTGGATCGCAGTTAATAATTTTTGCACCTTGCTCAAGAGTTTGCAGAGCATTTCTAAATAATGGACCGTCGTAAAGTGGATCCACATCGTTAAAACTTGTGTTCGTACTCATTGTGTCTATCTCCTTGAAAATACAAGGATTGATAGTAGTAGAGTAAAAATACAGTGTCACTGGAATTTAGCTTTGTGAAAAGTTGATGACTCAGTGACTCTTTAGTTTCAAAATCCCAGCATGCATTGGTCTAGGGTTCTTATCTTTCGCATATTATTTAGTTTGTTAACGGGCAGCGTTTCTAGCTTCGCGCAGACTCTAGATCAGACCCCAGAGCAATCGAAGCGCGAATTTACAAAGCATTTTGAAAGCAGCCGCATCGAGTTCCCCGCTGCGAACTCCAAGTACGCCAACGTTAACCCAGGGCGTTACCCCGCAGTGCTTCACTTCATTTATGAACATTTATTGGATTGGAATCCCACTGGCCGCAGAGCAGAATATTCGGCCGCATGTGACCCTGAGTTATGGGCCGAGCGTTTACGTGATCCACGTATCAACGGCGTGCAATTGCAGGGTGCCTTGTTGCAAAAGTATTTCAAGGACTGTGATTCTGAACTAAATACGGGAAATGGTACCTCTCGTTTTTCACCTATCAATATGATGACGATGAAATTGGATTTACAAGATCATCCGTTTTTACATCGCGTTGTTTTTCATTTGCCCGGCGATATTCATCTAAAGGGTCTGTTGGCCTTGAAAGGGGATCGTAAAAAACGCCCTCTTGTTGTCGTTCGCTTGGGAGTATTCGGTGGTGTTGAAGAGCTTTTGGCCGAGCGCTATTTGCTTTTACAACTTTTCGAGCAATCGCCTTTCAATATGTTGATCGTCGAAAATATGTCTAGCCCCGATTTTATCGCAAACAATATGCGTTTCTCGTTTGGTGGCTATGATGAGGGTTTGCAGAATATATTGATCGCAAAATATTTACGTGATCCCAACGAGCCCCTCAGTCAACTTGTTCATAGTCTGCATTTTTTAGGTGTCAGTCTTGGGGGGCACGGGGTTTTGTATGCATCGATGCTCAATGAAATAAATCAAAAGCCCATTCAAAGTTTTATAGGTTTCTGCCCAGTGGTAAATTTAAAATCTACAATGGAAAATTTGAGTGGGGGAATGCTAAAACAGAAAGCGGCGAACTACTGGAGTGCTATGCGTATGCAGGGGTTGCGTGAAAAAATCCCCAGTTTAGCAGAAGTCAGTTCTTTTGAGTTTATGCCAAAG
>JANNCH010000316.1:0-1694 GCA_031386315.1 Pseudobdellovibrionaceae bacterium | reverse complement strand
CTTGGCTTTCCGCGCGTCGGCGGTTGGTAAGCGGCTGATTTAGCCTCTTACGCTGCCTGCATTGCAGGCCTGACTCACGATTTTTGAGCTTTTAGGTCTTCAGACAGTAGCGCACCGCTATGGTGTGCCTTCCGCGCTGATGACGGCCGCCGAGCATTGACGTTAGAGATAGCGATTCGCCGTTGCACGTGGTTGTCTGCCCGAACGGTGAAGCCCCGCGACATGCGAACGTCACGCGGTGCCGAGCCGCCGGTTGCCTTGAGCCAAGCTCCGACGAGCCACGCCATGCCGGCCGGGCTACATGTGTAGTGCGGGCAGACGGAAGCCGCAGGCTTCTCGTAGAGCTGGGCGATGAACCCGGCTTGCGCGAACTCGGTCAGGTTTTGTGCGGCCATGGCTCAAGCTCCTTTGTTGGTCGCGAGGTCGCGCGCGTCTTGCCATCGCTGGATCGCAATCAGAGCCGAGGCGAGGGAGTCGCCGGCGTGGCGGATGTCTTCGGAGAAGCGCGGCGCAACCTGCGGGAGCAGGGCGTTCACGATGTCGATGTGCCGTTGCAGGCGGGTGCGTACGTCCATGCGCAGCAGCTCTTCGCGGGTCGCGCCCGAAAGGTCGCGCCGGTTCCAGTTCAGCGTGTCAACCGCATCACGGAAATCCGAGATCCTCATGCTTTTCCCCCCTGCTCTTGGCGAGTCTTGGGGAGCGAGGAACTGCGCCTCGTTGGCGGGTTTGTTGTTGTTAGTGGTCGGTGCGTTCATAGGTGCGTCCTCGCTCGGTGGTTGAAGCAATCTGCTCTCGGTGTCGTCTTGACGCATGAAGAGACACGGCACGGCGAGACGCAACGGCACGCCCGGAAGCCGCAGCCCGAAGGGACCGGGTGAGGACGTGGGCGCAGCCTTTACCGTTGGGGCTTGACGGGACGGGGCTATGCGTCGGTTTAGAGACGACAGCGAGTGCGGATCAGCCACCGGCAGAGCACGAACGCGCCGACCGGCTTTCCACCAACAGCGAACCTGCGTGCGGACCCGTACCGGGTTCGCGACCTACCGCCGCACCGCGGCGCACTTCAAGCCCTGCAGCGAAGCGATGAAGCCGGTATAAGCAGCGCAATGAAGGAGCACGCGCATGGAACTCACACCATCTGTTGCCCGGCACTTGTGGCTGGATCGCTTCGCAACCAGGCTCGGCGCGTTGTGGTGCGGGGTAACGCCTGCCGATGCTTGGAAGTACGCGGAAGACACGTTCGACGACGCGGCAGATTTGCAGCCCGAAGAGGCGGCTACGATCTTTGCGGAGGAGCTGCCGCCGCTCGATGTAGGCGCACCGGGGGACTGACGCGATCCGGTGAGGGGATAAGGCCAGCGCCGAAGGGGCAGGGCGGGAGCTGCCCCTTCTTGAGCTGTGGAAGCCCCCGACAGGGGGCTCGCGTTTCGCGGGAGCGAAACCACGCTCGGCGGTCGACGGGTCGAGCGCTCAGGGCAACGCCTTGAACTTTTCGAGCGCGATAGCCTGTTCCGCCCGTGCCGCCGCATCGCGACTTGAAAACGTCTCCGTGTGGGGGCGGCCAGAGACGATCCGCCATTGTTTGTCGGCATAGTTCCGACTGACGCAGCCACACGCCCCGGACGGGTAGCGCACGGTGCCGACATACCAGCCGCCATGCCGCCAGCGTGAGTTACTTCAGCGGTGAGGTGAGG
>JANNCH010000293.1:0-1606 GCA_031386315.1 Pseudobdellovibrionaceae bacterium | reverse complement strand
GTGAGTGATGTCATCATAAAGATAGCAGCAAGAGTGTAGGTGAATTTTTGGAAAAAATTCGCTCCACCTGAACTACCAAATACTGTTTGGCTAGAACCACCAAAAGAAGCGCTCACTTCAGCGCCTTTTCCAGATTGAAGTAGTACAGCAATCACGAGTAGAACAATGGTAGTAATGTGAATCACGGTTAAAAATGTAATCATAAGGTTCCTTTATTGTTTATTATTATATCAAAGTCCAGAGCTGAGTCCAACTCTCAATTTTTAAACTAGCACCACCCACCAAACCGCCATCAATATCAGAGCAGGTGAGTAACTCTTTGAAGTTTGCAGGGGTAACGCTTCCACCGTACACGATGCGCGTAGCGTTAGCACAAGATGAGCTAATTTTTGTGCTTAAAAGCCCGCGGATAAATGCATGGGCTTCAGCGGCTTGAGCAAAGGTTGCAGTCACTCCTGTTCCAATGGCCCAAACTGGTTCATAAGCGATATGTAAATTTTTTCCGAAAGCAGATTTAGAAATTTCGTTTTGAACGAGTAGCTCTAGTTGAGATTCAAGTACGGACTGCATTTTACCTTGATTGCGTTCCTCTAAAGTTTCTCCCACGCACACTAAAACTTCCATGCCTTGTTCAAGGGCGCTCACTGTTCTTTTTAAAACAGTGGTATTTGTTTCACCGAAATATTGCCTGCGTTCTGAGTGACCCACTAAAACCTGTTCCACTCCAATTTCTTTTAACATCGGAATAGATACTTCACCGGTGAATGCACCTGATTTTTCGTAATGTGCATTCTGACAACCGATTTGCAGAGGAATGGAATCCATTTTTACTTTTTTCACAGCTGTTTCTAAGCTGAGAGCTGGAGCGTAGATTCTCATTTGAGAATTTGTTTTTGGAGCGTTTTTTAAAGTTGGTGCAAGAGCTTCTAAAAAAGTAATCGTCTCTTTTTGGAGATGATTCATTTTCCAGTTACCTGCGAGTAATACTCCGCGCGTTTTCACGATCGTCCGCCGCCATCATTGCCGCCACCGTAACCACCACGACCGGCTCGATCACGAGGAGGGCCGCGATCATCGCCTTTGGCAAGGCGCTCTACTTCCCATTCGGCTTCAGTTTTACTATTTATTTCGTTCCATTCTAAATCAGCAGATTGAGGGCGATATCCTGTTTTCAAAATCTCAATACCCGGTAAGCCATCATTTTCTAAATATTCTAAAGCAGCTCCACCACCAGTGGAAAGATGATCAAATTTTGAACTCACACTCACGCCATCAACGAGACATTGATTGATCGCAGAAACGGTATCTCCACCACCAACAATTTTCACACAGTCACTTAGGCTGCTTAAGTGTTTTGCTATTTCGTTGGTACCGGTAGCATAAGCTGGTTTTTCAAACCAACCTAATGGCCCGTTCCAGAAAATCATTTTTCCTTTGGATAAAAATTCTTTATAAAGTGCAATCGTTTTAGGTCCAATGTCAAATCCTTCGATGGTATCAACGGGTAAGAGTAGGGGAAGTTTTAAACGAATCGCTTCGGCAATAATTTCTTTTGCTGCTTCCACATCTTCTGGTGCTGGTTGTTTCCATTCAGGTGGAATTTTTT
>JANNCH010000287.1:0-15588 GCA_031386315.1 Pseudobdellovibrionaceae bacterium | reverse complement strand
TTTTATAAATTTTTTTGTAATCTTGATACCCACATCTTTAAACATGTGGGTTTTTATTTTTATACGTGCAGTGATAGATGGAATCGTTTGGGCATCCGTCCATGGAACGCTGAATTCTGGCCGTCGTGGCCAGAATTACTTAAATTCACAGAGGTCAAAACACGATCTCTGTTTGTGTGGTATTTAAGGTCTGATGGCCACGATGGCCATCAATCAAGTTGCACATCATGGATGGCAGCACTGACGAATTATGCAGAGAGCAGCTGTATCGAAAATTTCAATTCTGACCATCAGTCCCTTTGCGTCTTGAACCAAAGGGGTTTAAACTTTATATATTCACTATGAACTTCAAAAACTGGCGTCTCAAAAATATTATTTACACGCTCTTGCTGGTGGGCCTTTTTGTCGAGGTTCTTATTATATTTCCTGACCGGTTAGAAATACCCAGTGAGCCAGAGGCTCCTCGTATTACGCGCTCAGGCGAAGAGCTCAGTTCATCCGATGGATTTCAAGAGCAGCCCGAGAGCAACGTTCAGTCTGAACAAAAAATGCAAGGCGTGCACTTGGTAGAAAGTCAGCAGGGGCGTCGTGATTGGGAGTTGTTTTCTGCCTCAGCCGAGGGCAATCAGGGAAAGGGATCTTGGAATCTTAAAAAAGTTCGTGTCCTTTTTTATAATCAAGAAAAAGTTGATTACATAGTGACGGGCGATGAAGGTTCTATTGATTCACGAAACAAAGATTTGTACATACGCGGCAATGTCATTACCAAATCTGCCAATGGTTATACATTCGAAACGGCATCCATTTATTATAATTCTGCCGAGCGTGTAATCAATAGCCCCGAGCTTGTGACAATGAAGGGGCCCGGGGACGAGCGTGGTAGTGGTTTGATTTTAAAAGGCACGCATATGCAGGTTACAGTTGATGATAATCGCATGATTATCCACAAAAACATCGTGGCTGAAAAGCAGATAAAAAATAACAAAAAGTTTCAAGTCGTAGCCGACAGCGCAGAATTCAGCGGCAAAAACAGAGAAGCTCGTTTTTTAGGCAAAGTTTCTATTAACTACGACAAAATGAAAATTGAAGGGCCTGAAGCGTCATTTTTGTATAACAAAGGTGCCAATTTGATTAGCTCCATTCAGGTCAAGGGCGGAGTCAAAGTGAGTGATGCTGATAAGTTTGCAAGCTCTGAAAACCTCGATTTGGACGTGCTGAATAATAAGTTCACTTTTCGAGGCAAGCCCAAGGTTATTCAAAATGACGACGAGCTTACGGGCGATGAAATCATCTTCCTCGATGGCGGAAAACGAGTTAAAGTTGAGAAGGTTCGAGCCCGGGTGGAAAAATGAGCATGCTGACTGTCAAAGAAATTTCAAAATCTTTTAAGAAACGCAAAGTCGTTGATGGCGTTTCATTTTCTGTGGAATCCGGTCAAGTTGTTGGCTTGTTAGGTCCCAATGGTGCTGGTAAAACGACTTCATTTTATATGGTCGTAGGTCTAGTGTCACCTGACAGCGGCAATATCAACATTGATGACAAAGTTATTACGAAAGAGCCCATGTACAAACGTTCGCGCGTGGGTTTAAGTTATTTGGCGCAAGAGCCCAGCATTTTTCGTAAACTCACAGTGGCCGAAAATATCATTGTGGCTTTAGAGGCGCACGGATACAGCGGTTCTCAGCGCTCTGAAAAGCTTGAGCATCTCATCAATGAATTTCGTGTGAATCATATACGTGATAGTTTTGGCTATGCCTTGTCGGGCGGTGAGCGAAGACGTGTCGAGATTGCTCGCGCGTTGGCGGGCTCGCCTCAATTTTTACTTTTGGATGAGCCCTTCGCGGGGATCGATCCTATTGCTGTCGCGGATATTCAAAATATCATTCGTGAACTTAAGGCCAAAGGTATAGGAGTTCTAATCACAGATCATAACGTGCGTGAGACTTTAGGTATTTGCGACTATGCTTATATTCTGAAGGACGGGAAAATCCAGGTCAGCGGCGGAGCACTTGAAATCGCTAATTCTGAGGTTGCTCGTAAATTCTATTTGGGTGAAAACTTCAAGTTGTAGAAAGGATCTTTAATGGCTCTTCGACAAACGATGAACCTGAGCCAGTCTTTGGTTATTACGCCGCAGTTGCAGCAGGCGATCAAGCTATTGCAAATGTCTCGTATGGAACTAGAAACTGCGGTTCGTTCAGAGCTTGAAGAAAATCCGATCCTCGAAGAGGCGGAGCTACTTAAAGAAGAGGACGTTCTACGGACTAAAGAAGTAGCAGAAGAGCTAGGCTCTTCTGAGGCCGGTGATTCAACCGAGGCCAACGTTCAAGATCCACAAAAACAAGATGAGTTCGAGTGGGAATCCTACATTGAACAAAATCAGAAGCCTCCGCAATCTGGAATGGCAGGCTCTGAAGAGATCATGAATTATGAGAACGTCATAACTGCAGCTCAAACTCTGCATGATCATCTTTACTGGCAAGTTAAAATGAATGGCTTCAGCGAAGAAGAGCAGCTGATTGCAGATGCTTTGATCGGTGCTATTGATGATGATGGTTATATCAAAGTTCCGCTCGAGCAGTTGGCTGAAGAAGAAAAAATGGATTTGGGTATGCTTGAAGATACCTTGAGCTTGATCCATGAATTTGATCCTCCAGGTGTGGGCGCACGTGATTTGAAAGAATGTCTTTTGATTCAAGCCAAACATTTGGAAGAAGATACGAACGATCTGGTTTCATTGATTAATAATCATTTAAAAGACCTAGAGAAGAAAAATTACGAAGCCATTGCACGTGGTTTGAATCGCGAAGTGAGTGAAGTTGTTGAGATGTGTAAAATCATCTATGCCATGGAGCCCAAGCCAGGTCGCGCTTTTATGACCAATGACACTCACTATGTAACGCCTGATGTTTACGTTTACAAAGTAGGCGATGACTACGTTGTTTCATTGAATGAAGACGGTCTGCCGCGTTTGAAAATTTCTAATTTCTATAAAAACATGCTCAAAGGTGGACGCACGGGCGGCGATAAAACTCAGGATTATATTCAAGAGAAATTGCGTTCCGCTGTTTGGTTGATCAAGTCCATTCACCAAAGACAAAGAACGATTTACAAGGTCGCCGAATCAATTGTGAAGCACCAAAAAGAGTTCTTTGAAAAAGGCGGAAGCTTTTTAAAGCCCATGGTTTTGCGTGACATCGCTAATGATATTGGAATGCACGAATCAACAGTGAGTCGTGTAACGACATCTAAGTATGTTCATACTCCGCAGGGTATTTATGAGTTGAAATACTTTTTCAACTCAGGGATCAATGCAACTGATGGTGGAGATGCTTTAGCCAGTGAGTCAGTCAAAATTAAAATCAAAGATTTGGTTGGCAAGGAAGATCCAAAAAACCCGTTGTCAGATCAAAAAATCGTAGAAATGCTTAAGACTGATGGTATTCAAATTGCCCGTCGGACAGTAGCGAAATACCGCGATATGCTTAAGATTTTACCATCCAGTCAGCGAAAGAAATTTTTCTAATGGACCTCAAGAAATTCATTCGTGAAGTGTCGGATTTTCCAAAACCCGGGATTTTGTTTCGTGATATGACTCCACTCTTGCAAAATGCAGAGGCTTTGAAGTTTGTTTCTGAAAATCTCGTAAAACACGTGGATCTAAGAAAGGTAGACTATTTTGCTGGAATTGAATCCCGCGGATTTATTTTAGCGGCCCATATGGCGGCTATTCATGGCAAAGGCTTTTTGCCTATTCGCAAAGCAGGAAAGTTGCCGCCACCCACTGAAAAAGTGAGTTACGATTTAGAGTACGGCCAAGCTACGATAGAATTGCCCCACGAGCATGGCCGGGTTTTGATTAATTTGAAATTCTTAAATCAAATGCAGTACAAAAAAACTGAGGTTTTTTCTCTTGTTCAATATTAAGTTTAATATTCAAGATGTTGCATTGATTATGGCTCTGCCGGGCGAGTCCCAGGGTCTTTTTGAAAAAGAAAATATTCCTGTTTTTTATAGCGGTATTGGCAAAGTCAATGCGGCCTTAACTGCTGCAGATGTCATTTATAAGACAAAGTGCAAAGTGATTATTAATTTAGGCACAGCGGGGAGTTCAAAATTCAAAACCCATGAATTGGTTGAATGCACCTCATTCGTTCAGCGTGATATGGATGTTTCACCCTTAGGCTTTAAAATTGGCGAAACACCACTAGATGACATCCCTAGCGAAATTGAAACACATCCGCTTTGCGCTGATTTGCCGAAAGGTGTATGCGGCACTGGTGATAATTTTGAAACCGGAACTCCAAAAGTTGCATGCGACATTATCGATATGGAAGCATATGCAATAGCGAAAGTTTGCAAAAAAATGAACGTGCAGTTTATTTCGTTAAAATATATCACGGATGGTGCAGATCAAAATGCTCATAATGACTGGGCGGCAAACATGATTCCGGGGGCCGCGAAGTTATTGGAATATTATTATAAACTTGTTTTGAGTAAATAAAGCTATTTGCAGCAGCGAAGTTGAATCTTGTCTGGGGCTGTGCCAACCTGATCGACTACCATACAGCGTTCATTTACAACATTTCCGGAAGAATCAACGGCCCATCCAATTTTAAAGTCTTTATCAAGTGGAGCTTGTCCTGCAACGGCGACTTCGTCCGGAGCGCAGCACACCGTTTGTATGCCTGAAGTCGTTGACGCCATCGACTTAACTCTACAGATGCTTTGAATCGAAGTGATTGAATTGGTGGAAGAGCAACCTAAAACGCTGCGTGCATTAGCTGGGTCTGTCATATCAACAAGTATAAATTTTTTAATTTTTAAAGGTGCAATCGATCTTGCCGCTGTGCTGGGGTCGAATGAAATTTCAAGATTTCCTTGATACTTGCCTGTGGCGCCAACAGCGACCAAGTCCGTATATTCTATTGAATTCACTTTAAGTCCAGAAAGCTTGTCATTCACAGCAATAATTGTTGGCGAAGTTGCATTTTTTCCTAGGTGTATGTTGTTAAAAGTAATTTTCGCGTTGGCAATATTGCTCGTGTTAATTTTCACGGTATTGTTTTTGGAAAATTGCCAGTCGCAAAATTGAGGGTCTGAAAGTTGTTCTGAAATGATATTTCTAACTTCAAGTACATCACTTTTTTGAGTGAAGTGCTTCAATGATTTGTTTTGTTCAGATGAAATCTGTAACATAACTGTGATTACGATTCCTGAAATTGCCAAGCTTATTAAAACACTTACGATGGATTGGCCTGATTTTCCATTAGCATTTTTGTAGTGATTCATACAAATATTATGGCCTACTGAGCTGTCTATTTAAAGTCCTAAAAATTGTCGCAAATCGAAACGCATTTTCTACTCATCTTTGGTCTAGCTTCGCCGATAAGAATTCATAACGGTGATTTCAAGACCTGCAACTAGAAGTAGGCTCGCGTATACTAAGAAAAAGTTCTTCGACAGAAGAGGGAGACAGCATGAAAACGAATTATACCTTTAAGCATTTAGACCATTCAGAGTCGTTGTTGAATTACACCAACGAACGCATTGAAGAGGTCGGAAAGTTTTTGCTTAAAGAGGGCTACGGCAGCGTTTATTTCAGTAAGCAAAAAAACGAATTTTGCGTAGAAATATCTGTGAATACAATCCACAAATATTTCAAAGCCAGTGCTTACAATGCCGACATTTATCTCGCAGTGGATGAAGTGGTCGCAAAACTAGAAAAACAGTTCCTCAAAAACCGCAAATTAATGCAGGATCACAAAAAATTCGAACTCTCAAAAGAGGGCCAAATGGAGCACCTCAACGAGCGCCTTGAATACCACATCCGCTACCGCAAAGCGGCTTAAACAAAAAGTTCAAATTAAATGCAAAAGACTCCCCAAAAGGGAGCTTTTTGCATTTAAGATCAAGACAGAAATAACAATCCCAAAAAACATAAAAAGCCACCACAGACTCAAAAACGGTTTCTTAACTGTTCCTAGATGAATTCCAGCCAACAAAATAAAAGAGAGCTCCAGGTCAACCACCGAACCGGGGAAAGCCCCCTCCGCCCGCAAGTTCCACAGCAGCGCCCAAGCGGGCGCGCGAGGAGTGCCCGAAGCGGGTGGAGGGGGCTTTCCCACGGTTCGGTGGTTGACCGGGTTAGCCCCCTTTGATAGGGTTCAGGTTCGAAATTCTATCAAGGAAATACAGTGAAAAATTACCTATTTACTAGCGAGTCTGTGGGCGAAGGTCATCCGGATAAAATGGCCGATCAAATTTCTGATGGTGTGCTGGATGCAATCCTCGCCGTCGATCCAACGGGCCGTGTGGCCTGTGAAACTTTGTTAACTACTGGTTTAGTTGTTGTAGCAGGTGAAATCACCACGGCAGCCAAAGTAAATATCTCTGAAATCGCTCGTGATGTGATCAAGCGCATCGGTTACGATTCTTCAGAAAAAGGTTTTGATTATAAAACTTGCGCCGTCACTGTGGCCATTGGTCAACAGTCACCAGATATTGCCGTGGGTGTAAAAGAGACCCTCAGTGATGATCAAGGGGCAGGCGATCAAGGTTTGATGTTCGGTTATGCAGTGAATGAAACTCCTGAGTTAATGCCGCTTTCAATTGCAATGTCACACAAGCTTGTGCGCGATCTTGCAGCTTTACGTAAAGCAAACCGTGTGGATTGGTTGCGTCCTGATGCTAAATCGCAAGTCACTGTTCAGTACGAAAATGGAATTGCTAAACGCATTGATACGATCGTGATTTCGACTCAACATTCTGAGTCCGTATCTCAGTCAGTTATTAAAGAATTCATCCATGAAGAACTAATCAAAAAATCAATTCCAGCACAGTGGGTGGACGCAAAAACAAAGTTCCACATCAATCCAACCGGTCGCTTCGTAACGGGCGGTCCAATGGGTGACGCTGGTCTGACTGGCCGTAAAATTATTGTTTATACCTACGGCGGTCATGGTGCTCATGGTGGCGGCGCTTTCTCTGGTAAAGATCCATCGAAAGTGGACCGCTCGGCAGCCTATGCCGCTCGTCACATCGCTAAAAATATCGTTGCTGCTGGATTGGCAGATCGTTGTTTAGTGCAAGTTGCTTATGCGATCGGTGTTGCTCAGCCAGTAAGCATCAACATCAATGACTACGGCACAAGCAAAGTCGGCGCAGAAGCGCTTGAAGAAGCTGTGAAAAAATTGTGGGACCTGCGTCCTGCGCGTATCACTAAAGATTTAGATTTATTAAGACCCATTTATTCTCCGACAGCGGCCTATGGTCACTTCGGTCGCAATGAAGATACGTTTACTTGGGAAAAACTCAACAAAGTCGATGCTCTTAAAGCAGCAGTGAAGTAGTCAAACGAATGGATCCTAAGTTTATACGAAATTTCTCAATCATCGCTCATATTGATCACGGCAAGTCGACGCTTGCCGACGAGCTTTTATCTTTTTCAGGGGCCTTGTCGGACCGTGAAAAGAAAGAACAGTTTCTTGATAATATGGAGCTTGAACGCGAGCGCGGAATCACGATCAAGGCGCAAACTGTTTGTCTGTCCTACAACGCCAAAGACGGCAACACCTACCAAATCAATTTGATCGATACGCCTGGGCATGTGGATTTTTCGTATGAAGTTTCTCGCTCTTTGGCTGCCTGTGAGGGTGCCATTCTCGTTGTTGATGCAGCTCAAGGTGTTGAGGCGCAGACCTTGGCCAATGTTTACCTCGCATTCGAAAATAATCTGACGATCATACCTGTTTTGAATAAAATCGATCTTCCGTCCGCAGACCCAGAGGGCGTTACAAAGCAAATCGAAGAGACCGTAGGGCTTGATTGCACAGATATTATTCATGCATCTGCAAAAGAAAAAATTGGTATTCAAGATATTCTTGAGGCCATCGTAGCAAAAGTACCGCCTCCGACTGCAGATCGTGCATTGACTCCGCGTGGTTTGATCTTCGACTCTTGGTTCGATGCCTATCAGGGTGTTGTTGTGCTTGTTCGAATGATGGATGGTGTGATCAAAAAAGGAGATCGCATCAAATTTATGGCGACAGATCGTGATTACGAAGTTCTGCGCTTAGGTAAGTTCACTCCATTCCCTTTGCCAGTTGAAAACTTAGATGCTGGCGAAGTGGGCTTTATCATTTGCGGTATTAAAGATATTCGCGATGTAAAAGTGGGCGATACAATGACCGCGGCTAAGAACGGTGCAACTGAGGCCTTAGCGGGTTTTCAACGTATTAAGCCAATGGTTTTTGCCGGTATCTTTCCGATCATCGCTTCTGAGTATGAAAATCTTAAAGTGGCCTTGGATAAACTTTGTTTGAATGACTCTTCTTTGACTTTCGAGGTAGAGAAATCCGCAGCTCTTGGTTTCGGCTATCGCTGTGGGTTCTTGGGTCTACTGCATATGGAGATCGTACAAGAGCGTCTCGAGCGCGAATTTAATTTGGATTTGATCACGACGGCGCCTACAGTTGTTTATCGCATCACAAAAACAGATGGCACCGAGATGATGCTCGAGAATCCTTCGAATATGCCACCCGAAACGCATATCGCGAAGTTTGAAGAGCCCTTTGTGAAGGTAACGATTCATACTCCGACAGATTATATCGGTTCAATCTTAAAGCTTTGTGAAGATAAACGTGGCCATCAGCAAAGAATGGACTACGTCACCGAGAAAAAAGTGATCATCGAGTACAAGCTTCCGATGAATGAAATGGTCATGGATTTTTATGACCGTCTAAAATCCATCTCTAAGGGTTATGCATCACTAGAGTATGAATTCATGGGTTTTGAAGAGGCCTCATTAGTAAAGCTTGATATTATGATCAACGGCGAGCCCATTGATGCACTCTCTTTGATTGTTCACACGTCAAAGGCTCAGAACCGCGGAAGACTTTTGACCGAGAAGATGAAAGAGCTCATCCCTCGTCAGCAGTACCAAATTGCGATTCAGGCGGCAATCGGTGCTAAGATCATCGCTCGCGAGACCCTCGGCGCCCTTAGAAAAGACGTGACTGCTAAGTGTTATGGTGGTGATATTTCGCGTAAGAGAAAACTTTTGGAACGTCAAAAAGAAGGTAAGAAGCGGATGAAGCAGATTGGTACTGTGGACGTGCCGCAGGAAGCTTTCTTAGCGATTCTAAAAGTAGAGGAATAAGTTTCTTAAGGAGACTGATAACATGAGCGGCGAACAAAACAAAAAAAATGGCTGGAACTGGCGCGAGAAACACTTTTGGACAGAAGGTTGGGGCTCGCTAGGACTAGCGGTTTTTATCGCTTTGTTTATTCGCTGGGGGTTTGTCGAGGCCTATGTGATCCCATCTGGATCTATGCTTCCGTCTTTATTGATTCATGATCATATCTTTGTAAATAAACTGACATACGGTTTGCGAGTGCCATTCAGCGAAAACTGGTTGGTTAAATTCAGTGAACCAAAACGTGGTGAAGTGATTGTCTTTAAATTTCCAAAGGATATGAGCACCTTTTTCATCAAGCGTATCGTGGGCGAGCCCGGCGATAAAATTTATTATGAAAATGGCACTCTTTATATCAACGATAAGCCTATTGAAAAAAAAGTACCAGCTAGCAGTGTAGATTACGATTGGCTGCGCGATGCGGACTTTCAACGTGATGGCAATATCAACGACTCTAAAGAAAACTATGTTCATTTCAGTGAAGTATTACCGGAAAAAGAACACAGCATTTTGATTCGTCGTGGGGATGTATTTGAAACCTTCGGACCGGTGACAGTTCCTGATGATATGTTGTTTGTTATGGGTGATAACCGCAATAACTCAAGCGACAGCCGTATTTGGGGTTTCTTACCGAAGCAAAATATCTTAGGGCGTGCGATGTTTGTATGGTTGTCTTGTGAAGAGACCATTCCCGTATTGCCGTTTCTATGCAATCCACTCACTGTTCGTTGGAGCCGGTTTTTCCATCCCGTTAATTAATCTATGAGTAAAAAAGGGACCTGGCCCCAGGCGCTACTAACATTTATGCTGCCCATTCTAATTGTGATGGGTATGCGTTGGATAGTGATTGAACCCTTTGTTATACCTTCTGGCAGCATGATCCCTAATCTTTTGGTTCATGATCATATTGTTGTTAAAAAATTCTCGCTGGGCATCCGCGTGCCCTTCACTGAAAAATGGCTCGTGACCTGGCGTGCTCCTCAGCGTGGCGAAATCACTGTCTTTCATTATCCCGCCAATCCCG
Organism: Pseudobdellovibrionaceae bacterium; assembly: GCA_031386315.1. Classification (GTDB taxonomy): domain Bacteria; phylum Bdellovibrionota; class Bdellovibrionia; order Bdellovibrionales; family Bdellovibrionaceae; genus JANNCH01. The sequence goes on along the minus strand of JANNCH010000287.1, from coordinate 5,367 downwards.
ATGTCTATTATGTAAAACGCTTAATCGGGCTACCCGGTGACAGTGTTCGTGTTGATAACGGTAAAATTTCGGTCAATGGGCAAGAGTGGAAGCTAGAGCCCGAAGATTATGCCGGTAACGAATACGGCTTTGATTACTTTCGTGAAACAGTGGCAAGTGAGGGCTCGCATGTGGTGCGTTTTCTCACCGGCGAGCGTGAGGCCGATGTGAAGATTTTTAAAGTCCCCGATGGAGAATATTTCTTTATGGGCGATAACCGCGATCAATCCAGTGATTCCCGTTTTTGGGGTTTTGTTAAAAAGGACCTATTAGTCGGGCCTGCATCCATGATCTGGCTTTCTTGTGAAAACACCCTATCATCGCTGAGTTATATCTGTGATCCTGCGCAGATACGTTGGTCACGCATCGGCCGCTTCCTTTAGGGTACGCCGTTCCTTTTTGCACTACGCAGTGTCATCAAGATTACTGTTTCAACTAAACCATTGACTCGTTACCGAGATGAAGAGCGCTGCTGCGTGACTAAATACAACACTGTACTTGATCACCAATCAGTTCTTCAAGTTGCTCTACAGTTCCCACAAGGTACTGAATTGCAAGCTAACTAAGTTGAAAGTTACGAACCTCTTTTGACAGGCTCGGAAGCGGCACCAGAAATCGCTTTGAGGCCTGCAAAAACTATCTTCGGATATTCAGTTGCGAGCAAAACGACTATTCAAGGCAAAGTGACTATCATTTTACAACAGATCCCACTTTACAAAACAGCAGATTTGCAACGAGCTCAATTCAAGCTTTGCAAGTATTGGCGAACCAAGCGAGTGACTTGACTTAAAAGTTTCTTGATAATGCAATCTTCCCACGTGTGAGCAGTACTCAACAGTTGATTATTGAAGATGCAGTAGATGGCGCGGTATTGGCGCAAACAAATGCAGCGGAGATCGGTCAACGTGAAAATGCATCGGCTCTAGCGATGGCTTGGGATTTTGCAAAATCATACACGGCTGCCGTGGCTGGCAATGAAGCGGCGGCGCAATTGGCTTTCCGCGATGACACAATCCCATACTCATCTGTAAATACTGAGTATAATATCAGTATTGCTCGCAGAAACTCTGCAGGAGATCGTATTTATATCGGCGAAAAATTGTTTCTCACACAGCATTGATAGCTGGTTTAGGTGGATCATATGCGATGCCAGTGGGTGATATCGTCAAAGGGGCAGATTTAAAATATGTTAAATCTGGAACTCGTTTGATTATTACGATCGAAGTGAAGCGTACGACTCAGGACGGTAAAAAAATCATCTTCAAAAAAGACAGCAAATTGTTGTTCTATAACTGACGGATTCATTAAAAAATTGTTTTTAAGAAGGGGGCTCGACATGAGCCCCCTTTTATTTTAGTGTGAGAGCATGGCAAGCTGGAAAGACTATTTTTTCACATTATTGATTGCGATGGTTCTCGCATTGCTTGTGCGCAGTTTATTTTTGACGGCTTATAAAGTCCCTACAGGCTCAATGCAGCCAGCACTCAAAGCGGGTGATTTTATTTTCTCTTTGCGTCCTGCCTACGGTTTTAAAATTCCATTCAGTGGTCAAGTCATCAGTACTCGCAATCCAGATCGTGGTGATCTTGTTATTTTTTCCTACACCAATCAGCCTAAAACAATTTATGTCAAAAGAGTCGTGGCGCTTGCTGGGGATCGTATTGAAATCAAAAACGGCCGTTTAATTTTGAATGGCCAAGTGCTTGAATATAAATTGCTTAAAGATGTAGCAGGCAATCCCAATCCCGATGGTTTTGAAGTTTATACTGAAAAAGACGCCAACCACGAGCGTATGGTCATCTTTGAAAAAAACAAAAGCACGGATGCTAAAAACTTTGGACCTACGGTTGTTCCACCGGGTGAAATTTTTCTTTTAGGCGATAATCGTGACGCCAGTGATGATTCCCGTTACTGGGGCACTGTTCCATTAGCTCAAGTTGAGGGCAAGGTTTTGCTCATTTGGCTCTCGTTGGATTACAGGAATAAATGGGGTGGCGACAGTTATCCCTCTGTGCGTTGGGACCGACTTTTTTCTCGCGTTCATTGACAGAACTCCGATGAGCCCTTACGCTCGGGTTCTAGATGTCATCTAGGCTAAAGAACTCCCTCATTCATCTTCGAGATTTTAAAAAAAAGCAAATCGTTGATATTTTCGATCAAGCATTGCAGTTTGAAAAGCTCAACAATCCATTTGTAAAAACAGATCAAACGGCGGCCTTCATATTCTTTGAAGCCAGCACGCGAACTCGCATGAGTTTCGAAACAGCCTGCGTACGTTCGGGCCTCCATCCAATAATTTTGGATGGAAAATTCGGCAGCAGCCTTGAAAAGGGTGAAACGTTTGAAGACACCATTTTGAATATTGCAGCAATGCAGCCTGCGGTCTTAATTATTCGCACGGATGATTCCTTGGATCTCGAGCAAATATCTGAACAAATAAGTATACCTATTTTAAACGCGGGTTGGGGCAAGCAGGGGCATCCCTCGCAGGCACTCTTAGATGCTTATACGATCCTGCGCAAAAAAGGTGAAATTGAAAAACAACGTGTCCTTATTGTTGGAGATGTTCGTCATAGCCGTGTGGCCGCATCCCATTTCGAATTGTGCAAAATTTTAAATTATGAAGTTGCGTTGTGTGGGCCAGAAAACTTTTTGCCACAAAATTCAAAACACAAAATTTTCTCGGTGCTTTCTGAGGGCTTGAAGTGGGCAAGTGTTGTAATGGCTTTGCGAGTGCAAAAAGAACGGCACGCTGAAAATTCGACCTTGGATAGTTATGTTGATCAATTTGGAATGAATGAAAAAAGCAAAAAATTTATTTCGCCGGATGCGCTGATCATGCATCCAGGGCCTATTAACCACGGTGTTGAAATGGATCTATCAGTGATTCGTGACTCGCGCTCTGTGATTTTAGATCAAGTGACTAGTGGTATTTATATTCGACAGGCTTTGCTCGCCAGAGCCTTGAGTGGAGGCAATCAATGAGCGGTTATTTGATTCTTGAGACTGGCGAGGTCTATGCGGGTCGTTGGCATGGCGGAAGTGATCGTGCCGGTGAGGTTGTTTTTAATACTTCACATTCTGGCTATGAAGAAATCGCCACGGATCCCTCTTATTTTTCTCAGATCGTTGTTATGACAGCTCCAATGCAAGGTAATTACGGAACTGAACGTGAAGTGTGGGAATCCAACAAAATATGGATCGAAGGTTTTATTTGCGTGCAAGTTCAAGACTCAAAACGTGATCAAAGTTGGAAGAATCGTTTGCTCGAAAATAAAATTCCCCTAATAGACGAGTTCGATACACGTGCGCTTGTTTTCCGCTTGCGCAGTGGGGGGACACCATGGGGTGCTTTGGTTCAAGCGGACAGCGAGGCCGCAGCAAAGACCAAGGCAAAAGCTTTGATCGATGAAAAGAAGAAATTAGAAAAAGACTGGGTTCACTTAGCTTCGCGCAAAGAGGTTGAGGTGCGTCGCGGTGACCAAATGATCGGCCCTCGCATTGCAGTTATCGACTTTGGTAGCAAAGAAAATATTCTGCGAGAACTGCAATCTCGTTCCTCAGAATTACAGATTTTTCCAAGCCGAACTTCGGTAAAAGAAATTTTGGCCTGTAAGCCAGATGGAATTATGCTGACAAATGGACCGGGTGATCCTGCCGACGTACAGGTCGCCATTGAAACTGTTCGCGAACTTTTGGGTCAAAAACCCATTTTTGGTATCTGCATGGGACACCAAAGTCTAGGTCAGGCTCTAGGCGCTAAGACCTATAAATTGAAATTCGGCCACCGTGGCAGCAATCACCCCATCAAAGATGAGGTCTTGCAGCAAATTTACATGACTAGTCAAAACCATGGTTATGCCGTGGATAGGGCTACGCTGCCTGCTGATGTGAAGGTTACCCATACCAACCTCAATGATGGTACGGTCGCCGGTTTTTATAGTGAAAAAAGAAAATGTTTAGGCATACAATATCATCCTGAAAGTTGCCCAGGACCGCACGAAGCCTCCGGGCTATTTAGTTACTTTATCGGAAAGATGATTTGAGCCATGGTTGAATATGAAAAACTGATTGAAAAGATTTTAAATCACTTTGTTGGTGATGAATTTAAAGAAGAGCTGACACAGGCCAAAAAAGAATTTTTTGAAAAGGCGGGCACGTTAGACGAGAACTCTGAGCACTTTGAGTCACGCATGTCACAATTTTACGACTGGTATTTTTTCACTCGTGATCTGCGCGGTTATGGGCAAACACCTATGGAATCCTGTGTGATGGCTCGTTCTTTGCGTTTTTCAGTTGAAGAAAGCAAAGCGCTTGATACTCTCAAGCAACATCGCCATTCAATTTTTGAATTTATTAAAATCAAGGGGCAAGATGTTTACATCAAAGATTTGCTGGCTGATAAAAAAATCATTGTAAAGCAGTCGCCTTGGGTTTTTGGGTTTGATTCAGAAGAGCTTTTTCAGGTGCGCTTAATCCCGACAGAAGATTCCTATGTATTCACCCGTGGATTTTGCTTTCATCCTGCGAGTGCCAAAAAATATATTTTGAGTGAGGTAAAAAAGCATCGCAAAGATCCTGATTTGGATCCAGATGCGCTTTTGCTTAAGCTTATTAAAATGAGATACAAATTTGAACAGTACAAGCATGTGCGACCAGAAATGATTTATTCCAACGATACAAAGATGGTTTACTAAATTTCTGATCCTCGGAGCCGCCTCAAGTATTTTAGAAGGAGTCCCCCTTGCCGCGCGAACAGAGTTTAAAGAAAGTACTGATTATTGGTTCTGGACCCATCGTCATTGGTCAAGCCTGCGAATTTGACTACTCTGGTACCCAAGCCTGCAAGGCTTTGATGAAAGAAAATCTCGAGGTGATTCTGGTCAACTCGAATCCTGCGACCATTATGACTGATCCTGAGGTTGCTACTCGTGTTTATGTCGAGCCTCTCAATGTTGCATTCCTCGAAAAAATTATTGAAAAAGAAAAACCAGATGCTGTTATTCCCACATTAGGTGGGCAGACAGCACTCAACCTCGCGCTCGAGTTGCATGCAAAAGGTATTTTGCAAAAACACAATGTGCGTTTATTGGGTGCAAATCCAGAAGTGATCAGAGCTGGTGAAGATCGCGAAATTTTCCGAGGCATTTTAGATAAAATCGGTGCAAAATATCCAAAGAGTCACTTAGTGCGCACCTACGAGCATGGCCTACACGCTGCCGATGAACTCGGTTACGATTTTTTCTCGATCACGGAGAGCTACGGCAAGGATTTATTTTCTTGCTCGCCGTTCCCTTTGGGGCTTTACGTCGCCGCGGCGCAGCAGGC
>JANNCH010000204.1:0-3111 GCA_031386315.1 Pseudobdellovibrionaceae bacterium | reverse complement strand
CCTTCGTTTTCACGATCTTCATCGTCTACAAGAATAACCATTTTACCTAAACGAATATCTTCAATGAGTTCAGCAGCGGTATTGAAAGACATATTACTTCACCTGTTTTCTAGCGTCATGAACAACGCTTGGGCTAATGCCCATTTCGATAGATCGCACGACAGCACGAGCCATATAATCTGGTTCTACGTTTATTTTTTGACCCTTTGTCAGAGTCCCAAGGTTTGTGCGCTTCACAGTTTCAGGTATCAAGCAGACTTCTACCTCAGAATTTTTAATTTCATTCACGGTAAGACTGACCCCGTTCAGAGTGATGCTGCCCTTTTTCCAAATGAAGGGAAGAATCGTGTCTTTTACATTCACACGCAGAAAAAAGCTTTCACCCACTTGTTCGGCATAGACGACATCCCCTAAGCTATCCACATGTCCGGTCACCAGGTGGCCGTGAATACGGTCACCCATGCGTAAAGATCTTTCAAGATTCATACGCTTACCCAGCCAACTTTGCGGGTTCCAGTTGAGTACCTTGATTGTTTCGGCAGCTAAAGCAAACGTCATATGCTTTTCATCAAAGGCCTCGACGGTCAAACAAACACCGTCACACGCAATGCTGTCGCCAAGCTTTATATCATTGAATTCACTGGGTTTTTCGACCTGAATGCGGAAGGCATTCGGCAGTTCTTGCGAGCTTAAAATGGGTTGAACACTTTCAACGATTCCAGAAAACATAAAGGTCACACCTCGAATGGCGTGACCCTACACTTTCACTCTAAGAATAGCAAGAATTTGGACTATTTTGCCTTCTTGGTTGCTGCTGCGGCTTTCTCTTTGTCCAAGTCCTCTTTAAGCTTATGCAGGCGGACTTTGGCGCCAATGGATGCAAAACCCTGAGTCGCATTCGGATCTATTTGCAACACTTTGGCTTCTGAAAGCTGGTCGCCCACAGAAACAATCTCTACACGTGCATAATAAGAACTTGAACCCGTGCCCACGCCACCAAGATAGTTCGAGTTACAAGGCTCGCCATCCCAAGCGTATTGCTCGTTGTAAACATCGAGCTGATCGCCCACTTTGTATCCAACATCCAAACCACCCACCAAGATCACAGCTTTGTCCGCATCAGCGAATACGCGTGAATACCAAGTGTCATCACCCATCTGTTTAGCCAAGGCATCTAATCCCATGGTCAGACCGTTTTCGGTAACACTTGCTAACGGAGTCGAATAAAAATAGCTCATTCCCGCAGAAAGACCCGCATAACTCAATTTGAACTTAGTTGCTTTTTTGGTTTGTTTTGAATCAATATTGGCTGCAGCTAGTACTGTGCTGCCCAATGGTGGCATAGCACGCATACTCAAATCGAGTTGTGCAGTTTGCGTTTCAAATTCCATCGCACCACCGAAAGAACTAGAAGCACCCGTTGGCGAATAACCGATACTTATACCGTTTCCACCTGTGATTTCAAATCCATTGATAGCACCTGAAATTTTAGCCTGTGGCAAATTCACCATGCACCAAGATTCACGCGAAAAAACTGACTGTATACTTTTCTTGTTGGCATCTAAACTTTTCTGAAACAAGCCCATATCTGCTTTTGAAAGATTGAAGTAACGACTATCTTCTACATTGCTTGTGGTCGCCTGTGAAGGGTCCGCAACAATTGGAGGCGCAGTACGCATTGCAAATTTTTTGCTTGCCGTGATCACACCGTACATTTGTTGATTCGCAACAAATTTGAAGTCAAATGATTGTCCACCCGGAAGTAAAATTGGTTGAGCTTGAATACTGCCCATCTCGACAATTTTTTTGTATGATCTTTTTTCAACAACAGGCTGTTTCTGGCAAGATTGGTTACCCATCATCATACCTGCAACTGGAGCCAGAGCTAAAAATTTTATAATTTGTGCTTTCATCTTTACTTCCCTCCGCGTGTTGGTTCATGCGGTTCTAAGTCTAGTTTCGGTATGCGTACAGAAAAGTATAGAGATAGACTGAGGTATTTTGAAATAGTGTCCAAACATTCGATGTACTTGATGAAATGATGTTTAGTCCCGTTACGAGACAGCTTAAGTGCCCGAAAATACAGCAACAATAAATTTTCGCTATCTAAAAATATTTTTTGCTTTGTCAAAAAGCTGTACGGAAATTGTGAATTGTTGCGCCTGCTTGAGTAGCCATCTGATATTTATGTCAAAAGTTTTGTCAAAAAAAATATCTTCGAATGAAAAATCGCGGAGTCTTCAATAAAATTTTCAATAAAAAAAGGGTCGTCCTAAGACGGCCCTTTTCAAAATCAAGAATGACGGTAGTGAATTAAATATTTGATTCGTCGTCTTGATCTTCGTCACTCCACTTTGAAGTGGACTTACGGTCTGCATTGATTGGTTTTTTCATACCGGGCGTACCCATAGAGCTAGAGTTACGATCCGTTTGAAAATTCGACTGAGATGCTTTCTGTGCATTTCCAGTTGTACCTTTTGAATGAGAATCAGAATTTGTTTTCGTCGGTTGGCCTTTGCTTGGTGTTTTGCTCGTCGTCATAAAATCCTCCTGTGTGAGAGTCCGGTTGTTTAATATCTCGTACTTGAGACAACCGATATCAATGCAAGATCGAAGCCTCGCTCAGAGGCAATTAATCAATAATAGAAAAATATCTTGGGGCAAAAAAAGAGTCTCAACGAGACATTTCTCCGTCTATTTGGCACTGCTCATTAGCAATGCCAAATAGAAAACACAAGCTTACTAGTTGGCAATTCTACTCAAGTGGCTATTCGGTCAGAATTTCCAATTTAGATTCATATTCACGCGCTTCTTGTTGTTTTCTCCACATCGCAGCGTACTCGCCATTCTGTGCTAATAAATTTGGATGCGTGCCGCGCTCTATGATCTCACCTGCTTTTAATACCAAAATTTCATCAGCATCCACGACAGTTGAAAGCCGATGGGCAATCACGAGCGTTGTTCTGTTCTTAGAAACCTCATGCAGAGATGCTTGGATTTCTTTTTCGGTATGCGAATCCAAAGCTGATGTTGCCTCGTCAAATAAAAGAATTGGGGGGTTTTTTAAAATAGTTCTAGCTATGGCCACCCGCTGTTTTTCGCCGCCGGACA
>JANNCH010000153.1:0-1888 GCA_031386315.1 Pseudobdellovibrionaceae bacterium | reverse complement strand
CTGGCTTCAGAAAAATTTTGGCATACGACAAAGTGCTCCAGTCCATCGACCGCCTGCAGGGAAACGCTCTGAAGACAGGTAGATAGCAATGCCCACCTGGATTCATCATGATATCGCGTGATAATTGAGACACTGGATGTAGATGCCGGTACGCCAAAGCTGCTATCCATTGACCCATAAAACTAAACTTTCGGCCTCAAATGCGCAATGAAATAAAATGGGAGGCAGTGAAGGTTGAACTGTTAACCCTTCTTGGCTAACTTGTGCCCACAAATGGTAATCCTAGGGCAGGTGGTATTGTGATCATAACAACTTCAATTTGCGCCAACTATCTCGACAAGGCGCTCGTTTTGGCAAACTCTATTAAGCAAAACTCTAAAGGATGCCATTTTGTTTTGTGTTTGGTTGAAGACTCATTGCCGAATCTTGAGGAACTCAAAGCTTTTGACGAAGTTGTGCTAGCTAAAGATTTAGGAATTCCCAACTTCGATAATTTCATCTTCCAGTACGACATCGTTGAGGCTTCAACCGCGGTCAAAGGCCATTTGATGGCTCACTTGCTGAGTAAGTTTCCAGAAACTAATTGCGTGTACATCGATCCCGACTGTCAGGTCTTTTCTGATCTAGCTGAGCTTCGCGAAATCACTTTGGAGCAACCCATCGTTCTTGCGCCTCACTTGCTTGAACCTGGTAACATCGACATGGAGATTAGTAGCCTAAAGCACGGCGTTTTTAATCTTGGCTTTTTAGCTCTTAGGCCATGCGCCGAATCAAGGCGTTTTGCCAAATGGTGGGCAGACAGGCTTTACCACTTTAGTCACGCAGACTTTAACCGTGGGCTTTTTACCGACCAGAAGTGGATCAATTTGGCGCCATGCTTTTTCAATGTGCATATCTTGCGGCACACGGGCTACGATTTTGCGACCTGGTCTTTTATGGAGCGACAGCTCACCAAAGATTCATCTGGCGCGTATTTTGCCAACAACAAGCCACTGCGCTTTGTGCACTTTTCAGGTTTTGATTCTGGCACATTCCGGTGGGCATTTAAATCGTGGGGCACCGAGCAGAATCAAGCGCTAGGCGAAGAGCTTGCCGCACAATACGAAGAGCGACTTGCCTCATATTCGTCGATCAATGCTAAAAAGATACCGTGGTCTTACTCTGTCTACAAAGACGGTTTGAAAATTAAAAAAACGACCCGCAGTTTTTTTTCAAACAACTTTGGCCACTTTTCGCATATCAATCCATTTGCACAACCAAAAGCCATCAAAACCCCCAATGGTCTGAAGGCCAAAGTTTCGAGTATCAAGACTCGGGTCAGAGGTAAAATTGGGCGAGTGCTGCGCTCAATATAGATTTGCGACATGAACACTGATTATTCTCAGCACATACCGTCTGAAACGTCGTATACCAACTTGGTTACAATAATCACCCGAATTCACGACTCGTCGAAATTCGATCTTTTGGAAAAGTGCCTTTTGAGCGTCGCAGACCAACACATTGAAAAGCTAGAGCAAATAATCGTCTGCCAAAACTTCAGCGACGATCAGCTTTCCGTACTTAAAACTTTGATCCTTGCGCTAAAGCTACCGTACGCCATTCGCACGATCAACGTGCTCGGCAAAGGTGATATCCGTTCAAAGTTGCTCAACGAAGGTATATTGCGCAGTGACAGCAAGTATCTTGGATTCTTAGATTTCGATGATGTTTACGAGCCAATGGCCCTAAGGGCGCTGATCAAATCTTTTCAGCTTACACCCGACTATTCCCTTATCGGGGGTTGCGTAAAAATGCGATGGCTCGACACCAAGGGCAACACTACCAAAACACATTATCCGTACGCTTGGGGACAAGTCAGGGTTGACCTCGCAGTCGACAATTTTTTACC
>JANNCH010000109.1:0-2357 GCA_031386315.1 Pseudobdellovibrionaceae bacterium | reverse complement strand
AAGCGATTGATGTTGGCGCGAATTTCATTCGAGCGCGTATTGATTTTGTGACTACGTGTGAATACACGCATAAGTCCGATGCCTAGGTCCGTGGTTAGCCCCGTCATATGGGTGATGCGAATAATTGCACCGCAAGCCGAGGTGACTGTTGCGTTGATGAGGCCACTGGTGAAAGCTAAACCCACTAGCAAAATAAAATGTTTGAATAAGTCAAGATCTCCACCGAAGTCACCAAAGGTTCCTGTTTTGCCACCAATAACAATGGCTGCCAAAATCAAGAAAGCTAAACCCATCACAACGGGGTAGAGTGGTCGTTTGTCGGTTTGAATGCGGTGATCGACAAAGTAAGCAGAGGTCATTGCTCCGATCAGAAAGAACAAAGGGATAATTAAAAAACCAATAGCATTGATCCAGTTGCCTTTTGCGAACTCGGTTCCAAAAGTTGTAAATAGTCCCGTCGTATGAGTTACGAACTTATGGCAAGACATCAACGCCCCTGCATTGATCGCACCGGCTTGGAAGGCCATGACCAACCAAATGATGATATTGCGTTTTGAATAATGCGAAAGCGTCTGTAATTGAGAGAACATTCTAATAGCTTAAAGCATCTTGAGTAAAAACTCAAAAAATCTTGCATATACTTAGGTCTGTGTTGAGATATAGTTATGAGTCAAACAAGTCAAGAAACCTTGGTCGTTGCAGCTGTCTTGCGCAGGCGCGGTGAAATCCTGATAGTCCGTCGTGGCCCTTCGCAAAGTGGAGCGGGATTTTGGGAATTTCCTGGCGGCAAAGTCGAAGTCGGCGAGCCCCCCGAGCAAGCTCTGCGCAGGGAAATCCAAGAAGAACTCGGACTTTCTATTCAAATCGAAGGCCTTGTAGGCGAGGTCACCCATGCTTATCCTAAAAAAACCATTCGACTGAGGCTTTTCTGGGCAAGTTCTACAAGTGAAAGTCTGGTTTTGTCAGAACACGATGCTTTTCAATGGCTGCGACCCAAGGATGTTAATGTTTTTGAACTTTCAGAGGCCGATCGGCCTTTTGTCCCAAAACTGATCGCAGAAATTCCCCTGTAGAAAACCTCGCTGCACAAAGTACAATCAAGGTAAAAGAAATGAACGTTCTTCTGCTGTGGCGATACGGCAAAAATCCCGTTCGCCGAACCAGGCGTAACGATTTTTTGCAACCCAGCGATAGATAATATTGCTAAGCTTGCTCGGAATTATTTTAAAAATAACAAAAATTTTGTATAGGCCACCAAGATCTTGCAAAACTTGAAGTACGGCTTGAGATTCCTGCAAACTGGATCCTTCACGAAAATAAATCACACTGTTAAGTTGTTTAGTCTGCTCGGCCGGTAAGAGTTGTGAAGCGGTTACGCCTTGAAGGGGGGCAAAGTACAGCTTATGTTGTTGGTCACCTTGAATCAGGTGATCGACGAAAGTGTTGCAAAGATGACAGACTCCGTCAAAAAAAACAATCTTTTTAGCCTGCATTTCGTTCTTTGAAGCTTCCATCATTATACCCTATAATTGAGCATCTAATGCTGGAGTGCTTTTGTCATGGAAGTTTTTCTTTTCCCGCTCGTGAATGTTACTTTATTTCCGCGTACGACAAAACCCCTCAATGTTTTTGAGCCTCGTTACTTGGCCATGGTCAAAGATGCCATTGCAAAACAAACCCCTTTAGCCATTGGCTTTGTTGAAGACCCTTCACGTGTAGCCCCGGTGTCGGTGGGGGAGCCTGTGGGTTTTGTTCGCGAGATTGCCGGTTACGGAGTTCCGCAAATTATTGAAGAACGCCTGAATGGGACCCTGCTCATTTTTTTGCAAGGTCAAGGTAAGCTGAAGCTTGGGAATGTAGTACGTAGTGATGGCTCTTATATCGTTTGTGAAGCTGAAGTTGTTCCCGAAAAAGGGACTGTGAAGGCAGAAAAAGTATCCTCTTTACAGGCGTTGTATAAAATTTTGAGCCGTTGGATTCATACACATATTCCAGATCCCATGCAGCGAGATGTTTTCATGAGAAACGTTTTGCACCCTGAAGAGATCGTCGGTGCCTTTGCATCCTATATGGTGCGCGATTATGATCTTCAACAAATGGTTTTAGAGTTCGACGACATCAACGACAAAATCGAATTCTTATTCAGATTGATGGAATCCAACGAGTTATCCGGCTAATAAAGTTATTGTGCTCAACATAACAAGAAATTCTGACCAGGAAGGTCAGAATTCAGCGTTCCATGGATGGATGCACTAACGAATCCACCTATCACAGCTGAAATTAAAATGCTAATTTCTAGACTCATGTTTCCATGCGTACACAAATCTCAACAAACAAAACCACATAATTTGAGCCAG
>JANNCH010000053.1:0-17753 GCA_031386315.1 Pseudobdellovibrionaceae bacterium | reverse complement strand
GCTTACTGTCATTTTTTACGAAAAAATCCTGGTGCTCGTAAGAAAATGTTCACCAAAACTTTCCAACGTCAACCATCGTTGCCATTGGATCGCAATACTTTGCGACAGCCATTATGGATAAGTCTGATATTTTGCCAGACGTGAAGTTGACTTCAGACGTTGCTGGCAAGTCTGCTTCAGCAACGATGACTTATAAACCTTCCCAGGTAAAACCTGAACTAAGCTTCACGCAAATAATGTATGCAGGACCGAAATCTGTAGATGCATTAAAGCTCATTGACCCTGCAATGCCAATGATCATTGATTTTGGTTTCTTTGACATGATTTCTAAACCCCTTGTCTACATTATGAAAGCCTTCCATTCATTGGCTGGCAACTGGGGTCTTGCGATTATCTTCTTAACTTTGTTGGTTCGTTTGTGTGTCCTGCCATTCAATTTAATGTCGATGCGTTCAATGAAGGCTATGCAAAAAATCCAACCAAAACTGACAGCTCTCAGAGAGAAATACAAAGAAGACCCAATGGCTTTGAACAAAGAGACAATGTCATTAATGAAAGAAAATGGAGCGAACCCGCTGGGTGGATGCTTGCCGATGCTTATTCAGATCCCTATCTTCTTCGCCCTTTATCGTGTGATCGGTTCAAGCATAGAGCTTTACCAGTCGCCATTTTTCGGTTGGATCACAGATTTAAGTTCACACGATATTTATTACGTATTGCCTGTATTAATGGGTATTACGATGTTTGTTCAACAGAAGCTGACTCCGTCGACGATGGATCCAATGCAGGCCAAGATTATGATGTTCTTGCCGTTGGTATTTAGCTTGTTCATGTTGCAATTACCAAGTGGTCTGACGCTTTATATGTTCGTCAGTACTTTGTTTGGTGCCGTTCAGCAGATGATTATTATGAGAGATAAGCCAGTACTTGCACCCGCTCTAAAAACGCGTGCTTAAGAGTACATTGAATCGTTTAGATTTGTATTAACAGGAGGACCCAATGGCCGGATTTTTTAGTAAGCTTTTCGGTGGTAAAAGCAAGAGTGCCAACAATGACGTTGAAGCACTTGTAGAAGATACTTTAAATGGAATTATCGAAAAAGGTCAGTTTGAGCTGACGTTCAGTTTGAAATCGAGCAAAGAAGACCAAGAGTCTATTTTGGCGATCGAATTTTCAGGAGCTGATGAAGAGCTTTTGAAAGATAAAAAAGGTCAGATGTTAGATGCCTTGCAATTGTTTTTGAAACGCTCCGTTCAGCATAACTTTCCAGATGATAAAACAAATATCACAGTTGATTGCGGCGGATACCGTGATGAAGCTGCCGAGGCTTTGATTGAGCGCGCAGAAAACTTGAAAGCCATTGCAATCGAGCAAGGTAAGTCAGTTTACTACCGCGCACTTCCTCCGAAGGATCGTAAAATTGTTCACCAACATCTGGCAAAAGATCCGCGCGTAAAAAGTCGCTCATTGGGTGACGGTCTTTATAAAAAAATCAAAATCTATCCCGCAAAAGGCCCCGTTAACGGTGGACCTGATGAGGTTACTGCAGATTAGTTGAGGTTCTATGTACGGTGGAGATCGTGATCAAGATACAATTTGTGCGGTCTCTACGCCTTACGGGGTTGGTGGTATTTCAGTCATTCGCGTGAGTGGATCCCGGGCCCTTACCATCGTTCGTAAAATCGGCGTTTTCTTACCCGAAAGCCCCGAATCACATAAAGCTTATTTTGGACTTTTAAAAACTCCTGAAAATCATGAACCTATAGATGAAGTTTTGGCGACTTACTTTAAGCACGGAAAATCATTTACCGGCGAAGAGGTCATCGAAATTTCTTGTCATGGCAGTCCCCATCTTTGTCAGAATATTATGAATATTTTGGTTTTAATGGGTGCACGCCCTGCAGATCGCGGTGAGTTTACTTACCGTGCATTTATGAATGGCAATATGGATCTAGTTCAGGCAGAAAGCGTGCTGGCGCTGATAGAGAGTCAAACGCAGCAATCCTCACGCTTGGCACTGCGACAGCTGAAGGGTGATCTTTCTAGTCAGCTAGAGAGCGTTGAAAACGATTTGACTTGGATTTTAGCGCGCGCTGAAGTTGGAATCGATTTTTCAACAGAAGACATACAGGTTGTTGATCAATCTGAAGTTTTACTTCGATTAAATCGAACAGCTGTTTTGTTGGAGGATTTGATATCCAGCTTTAAAGTGGGCCGTATTTTAAAAGATGGTTTTAAAGTAGTATTGGCCGGGCTACCGAATGTCGGCAAATCGAGTTTACTAAATGTATTTTTAGAGGACCAGCGCGCCATAGTAACGGATATTGCTGGGACCACTCGTGACGTTATTCACGGCGATACAACCTACGACGGCTTTAAGTTCACATTTTTAGACACGGCGGGACTGCGTAGTGACGCGTCAGACTTAGTTGAAAAAATTGGTATCGAACGCAGCTACGAGGCGCAATCGGATGCGGATTTAATCCTATTTGTTTTCGATGCAGAAAAGGGTTTTTCTACCGAAGAGCTAACAATTTTAGATACACTGGAACCACTAAAAGTCCTGGTTATTTTTAACAAAATTGATCGTGTTTCAAAGTCTTTCGGTATGAAAGAGGTTGGCCAAGCACTCTGGGAAAGTAAATTTTTCCAAAAACTGAGCCTTTCAGGGCTGCCCCTTGAAAGAAGGTTCTTTTTCGTTAGCGCTATTGATAAAAAGACGCGAGCATTGGTATTGAAAGAATTAGTTCGAGACTTTGTGCATTTAAAAACCGAAAACTCGGTTCTTTTGTCGAATGCTCGACATTTTGAAAACTTGAGCCGTGCAGCAGAAAATGTGCGTGCGGCAAAAAGTCTTGTTCATAATGGGGCTGGTGATGAGTTTCTTGCGATTGAATTGAAAGAAGCTTTGATCGTCGTTCACGAAACCCTCGGAAAAAGATTTGATGATCAAGTTATGGACCGTGTCTTCAGAGAATTTTGTATCGGAAAGTAGTTTTCATGTCGCAAAAGTATGATGTCATTGTTGTCGGTGCAGGTCATGCAGGTGTTGAAGCTTCTTTGGCTTCGGCTCGTCTTGGTTTAAATACACTTGTTGTGACAACAAACTTAGATCGCGTTGCTTATATGAGTTGCAATCCATCTATTGGCGGCTTGGCCAAGGGTCATATGGTTCGCGAGCTGGATGCCCTCGGTGGACAGATGGGCTTCGTTGCCGATGAAACCTGCATTCAATACAAACGCCTAAACTCATCCAAGGGGCCGGCTGTTCGCGGAACTCGTGTTCAGTCAGATAAACACCTTTATTCTCAGATGATGACGGATACTTTAAAAACCCATCCCAATTTGACCCTTCTTCAGGGCGACGTTAAAAATCTTATTTTAGAAAATGATTTGTGTGTGGGTGTTCGCCTTTCAGATGGCGTTGAAATTTTCGCGAAAGCTGTTGTTATCACAGCGGGTACTTTTTTGAATGGTGTTATGCATATTGGTTTAACTCAAGAAGCGGGTGGCCGCGTTGGGGATAAGGCCTCTGTGGGTTTATCAGATCAACTTTCGCATTTTGGTTTTGATGTTCGTCGCCTAAAGACGGGCACACCGCCAAGACTTTTGAATTCTAGTATTGATTGGAGCAAAACAGCTGCTCAATATGGCGACGAAAAGTTTTATCCGTTTAGTTTTCGCTCTGAAAATAAATTTAAGCTTCCACAAGTTGCTTGCTACCTAACAAGAACAGTCGAAGAGACACACGACATCATTCGCCGCAATCTAGATAAGTCGCCGATGTTCTGTGGAATTATCGAGGGTTCTGGTCCGCGCTACTGTCCATCCATAGAAGATAAAATTACGCGCTTTGCAGACAAAACAAGCCATCAAACATTTCTTGAACCCGAAGGCTTAAATACGGATCTTATTTACCTTCAGGGCATTTCAACAAGTTTGCCTGAAGAAGTTCAGTATGAATTCTTAAGAACAATTCCTGGATTAGAAAATGTTAAGATTGTTCGCCCTGGGTATGCCGTTGAGTATGATTATATTGAGCCAACTCAGATTTGGCATCGCCTAGAGACTCGTACAATTCGTCAGCTTTTCTTGGCAGGACAGATCAACGGCACTTCTGGCTATGAAGAGGCCGCGGCTCAAGGCTTAGTTGCCGGCGTAAATGCGGCCCATAGCATTCTTGGGCGCGAAGAGTTTATTTTAGGGCGTGACCAAGCGTATATCGGTGTTCTCATAGATGACTTGGTTACAAAGGGCACCAAAGAGCCCTATCGCATGTTTACATCGCGTGCCGAACACCGACTTGTTCTTAGAGAAGACAATACTCTCGACAGGTTAAGTGAGATCGCTCTGAAAAATGGTTTAGTGTCAGAGGTCTCTGCCCGTGCTTTAAATGGCCTTAAGCTCCGTCGCGACGATATGTTGCTGCGTCTGCGTGAAACAAAACTATTTCCGAATCAAGAAACACAAAATAAACTCTTAGAAATACCGACGACTGTTTTGTTAAAATCTATTTCTTACGAAGAGTTGCTGCGTCGCCCAGAGATTTCTTGTGACGATCTTCAGAAACTCGATTTTGTCATTGATGCAGATCCAAATGTGAATGAGCCGGTTGAAATCGAAGTAAAATACGCTGGTTATGTAAAGCGACAGATGGAGCTGATCAGCCAATCTAAACGCCTCGAAGAACTTTTGCTTCCGGATGATATTTCTTATGCTGAAGTGCGTGGATTATCCACTGAAGAAAAAGATAAATTGTCTCGAGTAAAGCCACGTACTTTGGGCCAAGCTCAGCGCATTAGTGGTGTTAATCCCTCAGCGATTCAAGCTATAATGATTTATCTTAAGGGAAATAAAAAACTTCGGGAGATGGATCTTGGCAACAGATGAAAGAGTACAGGGACAGGGACAAGAAGCGATTGTAATTTATTGGCGCCTTGATAATTGGTTCCCCGAACTCGGAAAAGAAACTCTTCAAAAGATGAAGGCTTATCACGAACATCTTTTGAGATTTAATAAAACGCTCAACTTAATTTCTGTTAAAACAATTTCTTCTTGCGACCAGTTGCATTTTGCCGACTCTATCTTGGCTAGCCGCATTATTTTGAAGGCCGAGCCTTCTTTAGATTCTATATATGACTTTGGTAGTGGGAATGGATTCCCGGGTATTATTTTTGGAATGCTGAGTCCTAAGACCAAGGTAGTGCTAGTTGAGTCCGACTTGCGAAAGGTCGAATTTCTAAATAACACAATTCAGGCCCTGGGTATTGCAAATGTGATTACTATGCATCAGACAATAGAGTCTTTGCCTGAAAACAGCGTTAAAACCGCTATGGCGCGAGGCCTATCTTCAATTTCTAGGTCTATTTTATTAGCTCGAAAAGTTGTGGCAAAGGGCGGACACTTTTATCATCTAAAAGGCGAAGAGTGGGGTTTAGAGGTTTCTGAAATACCGACCCAACTTTGTTCTGTCTGGTCACCCTCATTGACGGGTGATTATAAACATCCCGTTGGCAACAATACTAAGTTTTCGATCATTCAAACAGAAAAGATTGCTTAGTTGGTTTGTTCCACGTGGAACACTAGTGACCGCTCTTTTTTGGAGCGGCCTCACCGCCCTCTGGCGCCTCTTTCGTGGTCGCGGCTTTAGATTTGCCAAAACCAGTTTCATCCATGCGTTGCCTTACATCCCAGTTTCGTTTTGCGTTTCGCATCTTTTTTTCTGCTTTATACTGTTCGAACTCCGCAGGGTCGGGCCAGACCTCTTTATTTCTGAAGGCCTGTAAGTATTTTGTTTTTGTAGAGGCCTTTCTTTCAGCTATGCGAAGCTCTAGCCATTGCTTTTCTTGTTTGAGCTTTGTGATTTTAGTCTCTGAATCAAAGACACGCTTATTTGCAAATTTATTTTGACCTGTTTGCGGCACAACCTCTAAAAGGGCTTTTTTATGCTCTTCACGTTTCTTTTCTTCTTCTGAAATTCCGCGAGTAGTCTCGGCCAATTGACTATTCAAATCGGCGTAGATCTCATCCTTTAATTCAGGATTAGGGTCAGGACGACCGCAACCAATCAGAGAAATAGAAAAAATTGTGAAGATATATAAAACTATCCGCATAAAACTCCGTGTTCCACGTGGAACATCGGATAAAAATCAAAAAATCATAAGTTTTAATTTGCAACTTCGCAAAAAAAGGAAGACTTTTTACTCTCAAGGAGGATTTATGGCAAAAACAATTTGTATCGCCAATCAAAAGGGTGGAGTTGGTAAAACAACGACCTCTGTAAACTTAGCCGCGGCCCTTTCTGCGAGTGGAAGAAAAGTTCTACTGTTAGATATGGATCCACAGGGAAATGCTTCTAGCGGCCTTGGTATCAAACGCTACGAGAGCCAAGACAACAATATCTATCACGTACTCATTGGTGAAAAGACTTTGGACGAGGCTACTCAAAAGACCAATAATGCAAACCTCTTTGTTTCCACTGCAAATCCAGACCTTGTAGGTGCAGAGATTGAGCTAGTAGACATGCCTCAGCGTGAATATCGCTTGAAGCAAGCCATTGCTGCGGTGTCACATAAATACGACTATATTCTTATCGATTGTCCACCGTCTTTGGGCCTCTTGACTTTGAATGCTTTAACGGCGGCAGATAGCTTTTTAGTTCCACTTCAGTGTGAGTACTATGCGCTGGAAGGCCTCAGCCAACTTTTAAATACCGCGGGTCTTATTAAAAAGAATTTAAATCCACAGCTACATATTGAGGGCATTGTTTTAACAATGTTTGATATGCGAAATAACTTGAGTCACCAGGTTGTTACAGAAATTAAAAATCATTTCGGCGAAAAAGTATTCAGCGCAATCATACCAAGAAATGTGCGCCTCAGTGAGGCGCCTAGTCACGGCCAATCCATCTTTGAATATGACAGCAAATCAACGGGCGCCCTGAAGTACCTTGAACTAGCACGTGAAGTAATTGCTAGAACTGAAAATAAAGCTCCTCAGGTGGGAACAATCAAAGAACAAAATGGTTATGATGGAGATTTAAATGTCTGATTTAAATGTAGAACACTCAAACAAGAAAAAAGGTTTGGGCCGTGGGCTGGGCTCTTTGCTTGGCTCTAACGAGTCGGCCAATGCGCCAGCAACAACAACTCAAAATACATCTCCAGCTGGCGGCGTGACTAATCAAATGAATAATCAGGCGGCGCCTGTACAAGCCCCAGTGGCCCCCGAAAACAGAATTTGGCAAGTGGCCATCGAAAAACTATCTTCCGGTGCGTTTCAGCCGCGCAAAAGTTTTTCAAAAGAAAGCCTCCAAGAGCTAGCACAATCAATCAAAGAAAATGGCATACTTCAGCCCATTACTGCGCGCAGAACAACAACCGGAAAGCTTGAAATTATTGCCGGCGAGAGACGCTGGAGAGCGTCTCAACTTGCAGGATTGAGCGAGGTTCCAGTAATCCTAAAGAATTTCACAGACAAAGAAGCGCTTGAGCTTGCGATCGTTGAAAATATTCAACGTGAAGATCTAAACTCTATCGAAGAAGCCGAGGGCTATCAGCGCCTCATCACAGAATTTAAACTGTCACAGCAACAAGTCGCAGACAAAGTTGGCAAAGACCGCGCGACGGTTGCAAATGCCGTACGTCTTTTGGCATTGCCACCAGCCGTACGTGAAATGATCGCTGTAAATACTTTGTCAGTTGGTCATGCAAAAGTTTTGCTTTCTTTAAATGACGCTCAAAAACAAACAGTTTTGGCAAAGCGTGTGATCGCAGAAAAAATTGCGGTACGTAAGCTTGAAAAAATGGTTCATGCAGAAATTGCCCAGCCCGGATCGACACTTTCGCCGGCCCCTTCAGAACTAAGTGTTACCGAACGTCTGATTGATGGTCTTGGCGATGAGCTTCAAAAACTCATGGGCACAAAAGTGAACATTGATTATTCGAACTCAAAAGGTAAGATAAGCATTCACTTCTATTCAGACGATGAGCTTACGCAAATCGTAGATCGGCTTAAAGAGGGATGTCAGAAGTAATAAATAGTCTTGAGCAAGAGGCCTCCCTGGCTGGAAACGTCACGGCGATTCTGGATCAGGGAACCAATTTTGAGGGAAAACTGAGCTTTGAGGGCACTGTGCAAATCGGCGGCAACTTCAAGGGCGAAATTTTCACGAAAGACACAATTATTATAAATGAGAGCGCGATGATTTCTGCTCAAATCGAAGCAGACACAATCATTATCAACGGACGAGTTGAGGGAAACCTATTTGCGCGCCGTCGCGTCATTATGCATCCACCCGCAATCTTTAAGGGAACCGTAACCTCACCGAGTTTACGGATTGATGAGGGCGTTGTTTTTGAAGGCGCCTCGTATATGCCTAAATCCTAGGCGCATGACCAAACCATGATGGGCAACCCTAATAGATTTTAATTTGGTCTTGACCTCTTTGCTTACAAAATGCTAACTCGATAGCACTAAAAATAGCAGGGATTTCAACAAAATGGACATATTTAATCAAATTGGTATCAACACCACTGCGATCATTCAGTTTGTCTTCTACGCGATTGCTCTCGTTGTTTTGAGCAAGACAGTATTTGCTCCGTACGCGCATGCTTTGGAAGAAAGACAAAAACGCACAAAGGGTGGCGAAGACCTCGCACTTGAGTTTCAAAAAAAATCAATTGAGCTTCAATCTGACTACGAACAAAAAGCGCGTAAACAGAACGAAGAAATCAAAGCTATTTTTGATGCAACTAAAACGGCTGCGAATGCTCAGTATGAAAAGTCTGTAACTTCTGCGCGCGAAGATGCCAACTCATTGGTCGTTGATAATAGAAATAAAATTTCAACTGCAATCAGTGCTGCAACTGCAGAGTTAAAAGGCCAGACAACTGCGGTTGCAATGGCGATCACTAACAAGCTCTTAGGCAAATAGGTATTATAATGAAAACGGTATTAGCATTTGTACTAGCATTCCTGCCAGCTGCGGTTTTCGCGGCGACAGCAGAGCATGGTGGGGGCCACCAGCCCGAGGGTATTCCGACAGTTGTGATCTACCAGGTGATCAACGTTACAATCCTTCTTGCGGGCCTTATATACTTTACCAAAGACGGAGTGATCCAGTTTTTTGCAAGTCGCAGAACCGAATATGTTTCTGCGGCTAAAAAATCTGCGACTACACGCGAAGAAGCTGAAAAACAATTTCTAGACATTAAAAATAAAATTGCGCATTTGGCAGCAACCGAAGCAGATGCAATTGCAAAAGCAAAAGCTCACGCGGAAGAAATCAAAGCTCAAATTCTCGCAGAATCAAAAGAAGTGTCTGCGCGCATTCGTAGCGAGGCGGCCTTAACAGCCCAGCTTGAAACCAAGAAAGCTCAAAAAGAATTGCGCGAGCAATTATTAAAAGACTCGGTAGAAGCTGCAAGAATGGTTTTAAGCAAAGACATCGGCAGCAACGATCACCAAAAGCTTCAAGGTGATTTCGCAAAAAGCATTGAAGTGGTGGGCTAATGAAAATCAGAGAAGTCTCTAAAAGATATGCGAAAGCTTTGCTGGCGCTGACTCAACAAAAGGGTGCTCAGGCAAAAACATTGGTTGAATTAAAGGCCGTTGCTGAGGCCTTCAGTGGCGACGCCACTGTTAAGGCATATTTTGAAAACCCAACGGTAGCATCCGAACAAAAAGTAGCGACAATCAAAGCTGCACTGGGCGGAAAAACTCTTTCAGAAGATGTTGTGAACACGCTTCAGCTACTGGCTGAAAAAGGTCGTTTAGATAGCCTTACTGAAATGGTTGAAGCCTTCAGCCAAGCCTTGGATGAAGAGCAGGGTGTAACTCGCGGAACGGTTCGTTCAGCGAAGCTTCTTTCTCAAGAAGCGCAAAAAGATCTCGAGACAAAAATTCAAAAAGTATTGAATAAAAAAATCATTCTGACTTACCAAGAAGATCCAAAACTTCTTGGTGGCGTGATTGCACAGGTAGGTGGCTGGACGTTTGACGACAGCATCGAAACACACTTGAAAAAATTAAATGAAGAATTAAACAGGAGAGCCAACTAATCATGGAAACACAAATCCGCGCCGACGAAATCAGTCGCGTTCTCAAAGAACAAATCAATCAATACAACAAGAAGATCGAAGTCAGTGAAACTGGCAGCGTACTTTCTGTAGGTGACGGGGTTGCTCGTATCTACGGTTTAGAAAATGTTATGGCCGGTGAGCTTGTTGAGTTTCCAGGCGAAATCTACGGAATGGTTCTAAATCTTGAAGAATCTTTCGTGGGTGTGGTTATTTTCGGTGAAGATCGCGCGATCAAAGAAGGCGACACCGTTAAAAGAACGAAAAAAATCGTACAGGTTCCAGTTGGTGAAGCGCTTCTGGGCCGCGTTGTTGACGCCCTTGGAAATGCGATTGACGGACGTGGCGCTATCACGACTCCACACAGCCGCGTGGTCGAGTTGAAAGCTCCTGGGATCGTGACTCGTCACCCGGTTGAAGAATCTCTTTCTACTGGTATCAAATCAATCGATGCCCTTGTTCCAATCGGTCGTGGTCAACGTGAGTTGATCATCGGGGATCGTCAAACTGGTAAAACAGCGATTGCGATCGATACTATCATCAATCAAAAAGGTCAGAACGTTCAGTGCTTCTACGTAGCTATCGGTCAAAAACAATCGACTGTTGCTCTCGTTGTTGAAAAATTGCGTGCAGCGGGTGCTCTTGAGTACACGACTGTTATCGCGGCGAATGCATCTGATCCGGCTCCGTTGCAATTCTTGGCGGCCTACTCTGGCACAGCAATGGCTGAGTACTTCCGTGATACCGGCAGGCATGCTTTGATCATCTACGATGATTTGACGAAACAAGCACAAGCTTACCGTCAAATTTCATTGTTGCTTCGTCGTCCTCCGGGTCGTGAAGCATATCCTGGGGACGTTTTCTATCTACACAGCCGTTTGTTAGAGCGTGCTTGTAAATTGTCTGCAGCCCAAGGCAGCGGTTCATTGACGGCATTGCCGATCATTGAAACACAGGCGGGTGATATCTCTGCTTATATTCCTACAAACGTTATCTCGATCACTGATGGTCAAATCTTCCTAGAGTCTGATTTGTTTTACAAAGGTATGCGTCCAGCGATCTCTGTGGGTAAATCGGTATCTCGCGTGGGTGGTAATGCCCAAATTAAAGCGATGAAACAAGTTGCCGGGTCTATCAAACTTGAGCTCGCTCAGTTCCGTGCGATGGAGGCCTTTGCCGCTTTCGCCTCTGATCTAGATAAAGCAACTCAACAACAGTTGGCTCGTGGTCGTCGTCTTGTGGAAGTTTTGAAACAAGGACAATACCAACCAGTTAAAGTGGAAGAGCAAGTAGCAATGATTTTTGCTGCAACAAATGGCTATGTGGATGCTTATCCAGAGACCGATGTTGCTCGTTACGAAAAAGAGATGGTTGAATTCCTGAAAAACAAACATACAGAAGTTTTGAAAACAATCGCAGAGAAAAAAGCTTTGTCGGATGATCTCAAAAAAGCCCTGGTGTCTGCTCTTCAAGAGTTTGGCGCTGTATTTCAACCTACTAAAAAATAATTTGGTGCTTTAATGGCAAGTTTGAAGGATATCAGGGCGCAAATCGCGTCCACAAAAAACACCCAGCAGATCACTCGAGCTATGAAGCTCGTGTCTGCGGCAAAGCTTCGTAGGGCGCAGAATAATATTACAAATATGCGCCCCTACGCTCTGACTTTGCGTAAGGTGATTGCGGATATCGCTGTGACAAACAAGATCTCTCATCCTTTGATGGAGCAAAAGACAGAAGTAAAAAAAGTTTTACTTGTGGCAATTAGCTCGGATCGTGGTTTGAGTGGAGCCTTCAACAGCAATATCAATAAATTCACTGAAAACTATTATAATGAAAACCGTAAGAAGTATGAAAAAATAGATTTTCTTTTCATCGGTCGCAAAGTGACTGACTATTTCGCGAAAAGAAACATCACTCCTATCGAGTCTATTTTGAAACTTGATAAGGACATTTCATACGAACTAGCGGCGAAGGTCGCTCACCGTGTATTGAAAGACTACACGGACGGCGAATACGACGAAGTTCGTGTTGTTTATAACGAATTTAAATCAGCTATTGCTCAAGAAGTTGTGTGCGAGACGATTCTTCCAATCAATATGGATCTATCGTCTTTCAATACAAAAGATGATGCTCAGGTTGGTTTTTCTGTGGACATGATTTTTGAACCGGGACCAGAGGCCATGATCGAAGAGCTTTTAAAGCAGCACTTTGACTTGCAAATTTTCAGAACAATGTCTGAGAGTGTCGCTTCTGAACACGGCGCGCGTATGACCGCCATGGAAAATGCGACAAGCAACGCTAAGGCCATGATCGATAGACTGACCTTGACGTACAACAAGTTGAGACAAGAAAAAATTACTACTGAATTGATTGAAATCGTAAGCGGCGCGGAAGCGTTGAAATAAGGGGCTGTAGAAAATGGCAAACGGAAAAATTAAACAAGTATTGGGTCCAGTCGTAGACGTTGAGTTCGAAGGCGGAGAATTGCCAGCGATCAACTCGGCACTTCGCACAACTAATAAATTCGTATCTGATAAAACAGACAATCTAGTTCTCGAAGTGGCTCAGCATTTGGGCGACGGAGTTGTTAGAACAATCGCAATGGATCAAACCGAAGGTTTGGTTCGTGGTGAAAAAGTAACTCCAACTGGAAAAATGATCACGACTCCAGTGGGTCGCGGTGTTCTTGGACGCATCATCAATGTTATCGGCGAGCCGATTGACGAGATGGGTCCTGTAAAAGCAACTGAGCAGTGGGATATCCACAGACCATCTCCAAAATTTGAAGACCTTGCGACATCTGCACAGATGTTGATGACAGGTATCAAAGTTGTGGATTTGTTAGCTCCATACGCAAAAGGTGGAAAGATCGGTTTGTTCGGCGGTGCCGGTGTTGGTAAGACGGTTCTTATTCAAGAACTTATTCGTAACATCGCTACTGAGCACGGTGGTTTCTCGGTATTTGCGGGCGTGGGCGAGCGTACACGTGAAGGAAACGATCTATGGCGTGAAATGCAAGAGTCGGGCGTTATCGATAAAACCGCTCTTGTTTTCGGTCAAATGAATGAACCACCGGGAGCTCGTGCTCGTGTGGCCTTGACTGGCTTGACTGTTGCGGAATACTTCCGTGACGTTGAAAACCAAGACGTTCTTTTCTTCGTTGATAACATCTTCCGTTTCACTCAAGCCGGTGCCGAAGTGTCTGCACTTTTGGGTCGTATCCCCTCTGCCGTGGGTTACCAACCGAATTTGGCTTCTGAGATGGGTATTTTGCAAGAGCGTATTACTTCGACTAAAAAAGGCTCGATCACTTCCGTTCAAGCGGTTTACGTACCGGCGGATGATTACACGGATCCAGCTCCGGCAACTACTTTCACTCACTTGGATGCAACGACGAATCTAGATCGTGATATCGCGGCTAAAGCGATCTTCCCGGCGGTTCACCCGTTGACTTCAACTTCACGTTTGTTGGATCCAGCTGTTATCGGTGACGAGCATTACAACACGGCTCGTGGCGTTCAATCTTTGTTGCAACGTAATCGTGAGCTTCAAGATATCATCGCCATTCTAGGTATGGATGAATTGGCTGAAGAAGATAAATTGGTTGTAAATCGTGCTCGTAAAATCGAGCGTTTCTTGTCTCAGCCGTTCTTCGTTGCCCAACAGTTCACCGGCATGCCTGGTAAATATGTTGATATCAAAGATACAGTAAAAGGCTTCAAAGAAATTTTGGCGGGTAAACATGACAGTCTTCCAGAGCAAGCGTTCTATATGGTTGGAACAATTGAAGACGTGATCGAGAAAGCTAAGAAGCTTCAGGCTTAAGGATAGAAAATGTTTAAACTAACAGTTGTAACACCAGAAAAAAAAATCGTTACGAATCAGGAAATTTCTGAAGTAACGGTTCCTGCCTTTCGTGGGGAACTCAACATTCTTCCAGGACACGCACCCTTGATTACGATCTTGGGCACGGGTGCTTTAAGATGGAAGTTCGTCGGCAGCGACGTGGTTCACAGAGCTGTCGTCAGCGGTGGCTATTGCCAAGTGAGCCCAGAAGGTGTGAATGTTCTTGGGACTGTTGCAGACTTGCCTGAAGAGGTCGATGCAGCCGCAAAAACTCAATTCATCGCGGATGCAGATAAAAAACTTTTGAACAACACGATGACAGATCTTGAGTTCACAGGGCTCATCGCTGAAATCGAGCGCGCAAGAGCAGACATCGAAATGGCTCAGCACCCTAAGACATAATTTTTTAAATTTTAAGTTAGTGATTTATCGCGTAGTTTTCTTTTAAGAGCTGCGCGATTTTTTTTCCGGCATTCTGATGTGGAAAATAAATATTTAAGATGGCACGGTATTGATCTGAATCAGAGACATAAACAGGCAAGCTCATATTTGCGACCAGGGTCATAGCCCTAATCTTTTTTGAAAGTTGTCTTAAGTTCGCGGAAGTGCGGCTTCCCTCGACAGTATACACAATAAGATCACAGTGTTTATCAGCGACAAAGGACATGATTTCTTTTACTGTAGTCTTGCGAACAATTGTTTTTGCTTGTAAACCCTCGCCGTAACCGCTTTTAAAAGAAGCCATGAAGGCTTTTGATGGACTCAGCAAACAAAGTGATTTGTGCGACTTTTCAACACTGTTGAGATGGGTGCGTAGGTTGACGGTCAGAATCTCATCATCAAAAGTACGAAGCTTTTCTGATTTAATGATATTGGTTTTAGATGCAAGCCTGCGCTTTTCTACAGGCAAAGGTATTAAGTATTTTTTAACACGTGCAATGCGAAAAACTTTTTCATCAAGTAGAGCCATTGGAAGCTCGCCATTTTTAACGGCACTTTTTACCCGAGCGATTGCCTTGGCCTGAAGGGCCGCAGACCAGGTAAGCATAACCATATCACTGCCTGCAAGCAATGAACTCAAGGCGGCCTCTTCGGGACGCAAGAACGAACGGCTGGCTGACATTTGTAGATCATCAGTAATGACGAGTCCGCGGTACTTCATTTTTTTTCGTAAGAGATCTGTCATAATGGCTTTAGAAAAAACAGCTGGAGTTTTGGTTTCGTCTAAACTTGGATAAATTGAATGAGAAACCATGAGCGCCGTAAAAAAACCTAACTTTGAAAAACTCTGAAAAGGTGGCAGATGTGTTTTATAGACGACATCTTTTGTGGATAAAATTGTTGATGACTCTTGATGGGGATCAATATTTGAAGATCCTGTGCCTGGAAAATGTTTTCCAGTGGGGATGACCCGCCCTAAAATCAAACCCTTCGAGTAAGAATAACCCATTTTACCAACCAAGCCTGGATCTGAACCAAAAGAGCGTACACCGATAAAGCTGAACTCCAATGGATTCGCAATATCTAAGACAGGCGCTAGATTCATATTAAAACCTAGATCACTTAAAAGTGCGGCAGATTCTCGGCCCAGGCCTTCTGCGATCTCTGTAGATCCTGCTTGGCCCACAGAGAGTGCATTTGGCATTGGTGGCGAAGTAGAAATACGAACAACACTTCCGCCCTCTTGATCAACAGCAATGATTGGCGCAAGACCTGAGTAATTCATAGAAAGTGCGTAAAGACTTTGATTTAATTTTTTTGCGCTATCCAGTGACGAAATATTTCTTTTAAAAAGTACAAAGGCACCCGGCTTTGTTGCTTTGAACGCAGTGGCAAGGTCGGGCGTCAGCGTGTCCTGTGAAAATCCTAGAATAAAAAGCTGACCAACCTTTTGTTCTAGACTCATTTGCTGGACTTTTATTGCTAATTCTTTATCGGTGGGCAGTGTTTGAGCTATCAAAAGGTTGGGAAATAAGAGCATTCCAATAAAGAAACTAAGAATTGAGAGCGGAATACTGCTAGAGTGGTTCATATATATTTAGAATACCACGGGGCGCGTAAAATGAAATGGCACCTATGTCTTGTTATTTCTGTTTTGATCACATCTCTCTCGGCTAGGGCCGATGAGCAGCATACGACAATTCATAACCCGCCGTTGGTTGAGGTCTATCACGCACAAGACAGCCTAAGTCCATACAAAGAAAGACGCGCAGATCATGGTTTTATGATCTCAATCAACTCTGAAAACTTTTTACCTAAAAACTATATTTCTACCTTGGATAATTCAATTTACACGGATCTTTATGAAGAATCACCCATTGCAATTATGGGTGTCGAGTTTTCATATAAATATAATTTTTCGATGGGGTCAATGGGTCTGGGTTTAGGTTATGGAATGGGAAGCATTAGCAGTAACTTCAGCGGTGAAGAGCGAGAGCTTTCCATCACAAGACCATTTGGTTCTGCGACATATATTATGGACAATCTTTTTTCAGAACCCTATGTGGCACCCTACGCCGAACTAAAAGTATGGCAAATCAGTGTTGAAGAAAAAAGTCCGACAGATAAGTTCGATGCACAAACAGACATGGGATTTACTTACAGCGTTGGGGCACTGATTCAGCTGAATATTTTAGATCAAGATGCCTCAGAGGGCGCCACTCATAATTATGGACTTGAAAATACATATCTTGATGTTTTTATGGCTAAGACCACGCAAACACAGGGCAGTGAAGACGCAGACACCGAGTCGGATTTTTCATTCGGCGCAGGCATACGTCTGGAATTCTAAATTAAGTAAAATTAAATTTGCTTGAGCAGATAGCTCAGCTCTTCGTAAACGGCAGACCAAGTGATTGTGTTCATTCGCACATTCAAGCGATTGTCTGGTGTAATAGAGTATTTTTTATTTTCTCGCATGGCCATTTGAATAGCAGTTTCTGGTTTTAATTTTGTTTGCGGAGTGAATATCAAAGAAACCGACTTCGCACCGGCACTGATGTCACGCACACCAAGCTCTTTGCATTGGCGACGAATCAGCATAAGGCCCATTAAATTGAGCGTAGCATCTGGAATATCGCCAAACTGATCACGTAACTCTTCTTCGATTCTATCGAGCTCTTCAGACGAAGAAATGTCTGCCAAAGCTTTGTAATAACTAAGACGCATGCGAATGTCAGGAATATATGAATCTGGAATGAGTGCCGGAATACGCAAGTTAATTTCTGGATCTAGCTCGATATCATCGTGAGCCTCGCCCTTCGCATCTGCAATTGCTTCATTCAGAAGGTCCATATAAAGCTCATAACCGACCGAGTTGACATGTCCTGATTGATCTTCGCCTAAAATATTTCCAGAGCCGCGCAGCTCAAGATCGTACTGTGCGATTTTAATTCCGCTGCCGAGAGCTGTATTCTCTTGAATGATTTTTAAGCGCTCTTGTTGTTCTTTGTCGAGCTTGCGATCTTTGGGCATCATCAAATAGCAATAAGCCCGTGTTTTGCTACGACCCACTCGTCCGCGTAGTTGATACAACTGTGAAAGCCCAAACATATGAGCTGAGTCAATAAACATGGTGTTGGCTCGCGGAACATCCATTCCGGATTCGACAATGGCTGTACAAATAAGAACGTCAATCTCGTGATTGAAAAAGGCCAGCATGGCTTGCTCTAGTTCGTGCTCTTCCATTTGTCCGTGGGCAACGCGTACGCGCGCGCCAGGAACAATTTGTCGAACTTCGTCGGCGATGCCATAGATAGATTGAACACGATTGTGAATAAAGTAAACCTGTCCTCCGCGTGAGATTTCTGACTCGACCGCTTTGCGAAT
>JANNCH010000049.1:0-10739 GCA_031386315.1 Pseudobdellovibrionaceae bacterium | reverse complement strand
GTGGCTTTAGCGGTGGATTGCCAATCAAGGTGAAAAAGGATTCTTCGGATGATCCTGTTGGAAGTACAGGGCCAGTGACGGTTTAATTTTTGATTTCGAAGTAAGGGCATCGGGATGTTGCAGCAGTTTACAGACAATTTAATCTTCATCATATCACATCTTCGCATACAAGATGCGATTGATATGGTGCTTGTCTGGATGGTTGTTTACCGTGTTTTAGTTCTGATAAAAAGAACTGGAACCATTCAAATGCTTTCTGGTTTGGGCGTTCTTGCCATTGGTTATATTCTTTCGATCTGGTTTGAGTTATTTACTTTCAACTGGATTCTTGAAAAATTCTTTTCAAATTTATTTGTGATAGTCGTTATTTTGTTCCAGGCCGAGATTCGGCGTGCTTTAGCGCACATTGGTAGCAACCCTTTCTTTACTGATGTCTCTGCTGTGCAAGAAACTCAAGTGATTGAAGAGATCGTCAAGGGAGTCATCGCGATTGCGCAAAAAGGCTATGGAGTTCTTGTTGTGATCGAGCGAGAGATTATCATCGATTACCATATCGAATTCGGTACCGAGATGGATTCGAAGGTTTCATCGGAACTCATCACTTCTATTTTTCACTCAGCAAGCCCTATACATGACGGTGCTGTATTGATTCGTAATGGTAAAATTCATTCTGCAGGCTGCTTTTTGCCGCTCAGTAAAAATCCTGCACTCGATAAAAATTTAGGCACACGTCACCGAGCTGCGATTGGTCTGACTGAAGAAACCGATGCGTTGGTGTTGGTGGTCAGCGAAGAGAATCGTTCTATTGGTATTGTCCAATCTGGGCATTTGACAACGAATGTTGACTTGGGTGATATCAGAAAAGCGCTCTATGAGGTCTACGGTCTGAAATACAAAGCCTTCCAACAGTCGGGGGAAGTATCGTAAAGCGTGATTGGTCCCACTATATTACAGAAAATTTTAGTTACAAAGTTGTCGCTTTGTTTATTTCGTTAATTCTTTGGCTTACAATTTTAGGTCGTCGTGATTTTGTTATGACCAAAAACATTGAAATCGATTTAATCACGGGCGCTGATCA
Source organism: Pseudobdellovibrionaceae bacterium (assembly GCA_031386315.1). Lineage (GTDB taxonomy): Bacteria > Bdellovibrionota > Bdellovibrionia > Bdellovibrionales > Bdellovibrionaceae > JANNCH01. Next base: position 9,661 of record JANNCH010000049.1, on the reverse strand, counting down.
GTCGGTAGCGGCACAAACCACAGATCAAATCAAAGTAAAGGTTTCGGGCTCGCGAACAGCGTTGAAAAAGTTTATGGACAGCGGATATTCACAAACGATCCCTATCGATATTTCTAAGCGGGGCGAAGGTGTTTTGGATGTTGAAATACCATTGGGGAAAATCGAAATTCCAATGGGTGTAAAAGTTCTTAGTGTGCGTCCAAGTGTGATTCGCGCTGAAGTTGTCAAAAAACAAGAAGAGCAAAAAGAAGTACAAAAAGATGAGCAAAAAAATAAATAGTGGTGATACTAAGAAAACAAAACTTTTTGGCACCGATGGTATTCGTGGAACGGCCAATCAATACCCAATGACATCGGATATGGTGGTTAAAATTGGTCAGGCTATAGGCTGCATTTTGCAAAAACAAAAGCAGAAAAATGTCAATTCAGCTACATCGTTGTGTAAGGTTGTTATTGGTAAAGACACTCGACTTTCAGGTTATATGATCGAGCAAGCTCTCGCGAGTGGACTGAATTCTATGGGCGTTTTTGTGCGCTTAGTAGGCCCTTTGCCAACGCCTGGTATCGGTTATTTAACCCGCACCATGCGTGCGGATGCAGGGATTGTTATTTCAGCATCGCATAATGCATTTCAAGACAACGGGATTAAAATTTTTGGTGCAGATGGTTTTAAAATCACTGATGAAATGGAAAAAGAAATTGAACGCCTGGTTTTGGAAGAAGATTTGAATCAAATGCTTCCAGAATCTCGTGATATTGGACGTACAAAGCGCATTGAAGATTCTCAGGGGCGCTACATAGTCTATGTGAAAAGCACATTCCCGTTAGAATACACACTAGATGGAATGCGTATCGTACTTGATACGGCCAACGGTGCTGCCTACAAAGTGGCGCCGGCAGTTTTTGAAGAGTTGGGTGCAGAAGTCATCCATTTAGGTGATTCGCCGAATGGTATCAATATCAATGATAAAGTGGGCGCGCTCTATCCCGCAAAATTAGCAGAGGCGGTTTTGCAATACCGCGCGGACGTCGGTATTTCATTGGACGGTGATGCAGACCGTGTGATCATGGTGGATGAAGAGGGTGAAATCGTTAATGGCGACCATATTCTTGCGATCTGTGCTTTGCATATGAAAGAGCGCAACCTGCTGAAAGGCAATACTTTGGTTGCAACCCAAATGTCGAATTTTGGTTTAGAAAAACTGATGAATGAAAATGGTATCAAGGTTGTACTGACAGGCGTGGGTGACAAATACGTGGTCGAAGAGATGCGTAAGAACGGCTACAATCTGGGTGGGGAGCAGTCGGGCCATATGATTTTTTTAGATCACAGCACGACGGGTGATGGTTGTATTGCAGCTTTGAATGTCTTGGCTGTGATGAAACAAACCAGTAAAAAAATGAGCGAGCTCAATCGTGTTTACGAAGATATGCCGCAGGTTTTGATTAATTGCCGCGTGAAAAGACGCGTACCTGTGGATGAGATCAAAGGTTACCGTGAGATGATTTCGAAAATTGAATCTGAGTTAAAAGGCAATGGACGTATTTTTGTACGTTTTTCTGGAACTGAGCCCGTTATTCGAGTACTGGTTGAGGGGCCTGACAAAATTAAAATCAGTCAGTATGCAGATCAGATCGCCCAGTTTTTAGAAAGCGAACTGTCGTAATGAAATCAAAAATTCGCTTAGGCGTGAACGTGGATCATGTAGCAACTCTTCGTCAGGTACGTGGTGGAACCACAGTCTATCCAGATCTTTTGCATATGGTGAAAGAGTCTGTACGAGGTGGTGCTCAGCAAATCACAATTCATTTGCGTGAGGATCGTCGTCATATTCAATTAGAAGATTTAAAAATTCTATCTAAAAAATGCCCAGTGCTTTTGAATTTAGAAATGGCTGCGAACCCTCAAATGGTTCGATATGCCAAAAGATACCGTCCTGATTGGGTATGTTTGGTACCTGAAAAACGTGCCGAACTAACAACTGAGGGTGGCCTCAATGTTGTAAAATATTTTAAAACAATGGAATCCATGATTGAAAAGCTTCAACGCATGGGGATCGAAATTTCACTGTTCATCGAGCCTTCGCTTGAGCAAGTCGATGCCGCCCATCGCATCGGTGCAGATGCTGTAGAGTTTCATACAGGCAAATGGGTTTTACTCAAGGGTGCGGCAAAAGCAAAAGAGTGGAAACGTCTTTGTACAGCGGCAGAGGCTGCCCACGAGCTGGATATTGGCGTACATGCAGGGCATGGTTTGGATTATGCCCATACAAAATTGATCAAAAAAATGCCTCACCTGCGCGAGGTAAACATTGGTCATTCTTTAATATGCTACGCTTTAGAAAGTGGATTGCGCACCTCTGTGCGTAAAATGCGCAACATACTTGGTTCATGAAAAAATTTGAAAATATTGTCGATCAAAAAATTAATTCTCTGGAAGATTTGAAAAAAATATTTCAACAGATCATTCCGCAATTTAACGATCGCACTTTATTGCTTTTGAGTGGGCCTGTAGGTGCTGGTAAGACTACCAGTGTGCAAGTCTTGGCTGCTTTATTGGGTATAGCTCATGTAGCTTCACCGTCGTTTGCTATACACAATCGCTATGAAAACACCACTGGCCAGAGCATCGATCATGTTGACTTGTATCGTTTGAATGATGAAGATGATCTTGAGAGTACCGGTTTTTGGGATTTGTTTGGACAACAAAAATCAATTGTTATTGTAGAGTGGGCGGATCGTTTGGATTCGGAATCTTTGCCACTCAATTGGTTTCAGGTGCGAGTGCATATCGATCTAGTACCTGAAATGATCGATCAAAGACACATTCGCATAGATGCTCAATCGTAATGACATCTTAAATGTTTATAAAAGAAAAAATAATCGATTTTGGAATGATTTTAATTAAGCTGCGTTTGCGCTGCCAGGAATAATTTGGCTATTGAATTCTTGAGTGGCTCTTTCGGCAAATTGCAGACTAGCACGGGTATAATGACTTCTGTCGCCGATGCAAAGAACCATGGCTATTACTTTGTCACTGTGTAGAATTGGAACTATTGTAACGTTATCTGGAATTTGTTGCTGATTCCAATCTGAAAAGAATTTCATACTAATATCATTTGCTACGATAGGTCCATGAAAAGATTTTTGTGTGCTTTCGACGATACGAAAAATACTAGATGCACGCATGTCTGTTGGTGAAGCAAGTTTGTTTTCAGTCGACTTTTGATCCCATGCTATCACTTTAACATTCTGTAATTTATGATCTGTCCCCAAGATTAAAGACTTTGGGAAAAACTCATTCAGTCTTGCAAATAAAGATGCACAGTTATCTTTGAATTTTTGTGGACCACCTTTTTCGATGGTACCTAAAAAATATTCTTCCAGCTGAGATGCAATGCCAACTGTTGTGGGTGCTTCAGCAATAAGTGGTGATATTGTTGTAATGGCGGTGACAGCAGAAGGTGGTCTTGTTGTCGGTGGAGCTTTTGGTAAATTTGCAACAGGGCTTAGTATGTTTACTTCTGACTCAAGTTGAGAACTTAGCGCTACGTTTGTCTCAGGTTTTAACTCTGTGGGTGTCGCAATGGCCGTGATGAGTGTTTCAGATTTTTGTAAAACTGGTTGAGAAGAAATACCTGTCTTTTCTAGTAACACAGGTGCTGGTGAGGCAAGCAAGCCCTCAAGCATTTCTTCAGGTGGAACGACAAGTTCAAGTGACTCTTCTACGCTGTCACCAAATGTTGTTTCACATGGTGGTACATCATCCATGAGTTCAAAGCTCATAGAGGTCTGGTATTTCTGCCAAAGTTGGTGCAGACCACTGATCGGGCACAGAATAAGGATCACTTTCATATCTGCAGGGAACTCCGTAGGCTCTAAGCAGGCTACATAAAGATGGCCTTCCCATTCTGAAATGGGTAAACAATCTAGGCTCCAAGCATGGGCAGAGCGGTATTTTTCCCAAATATGAGTCGAAGCTGGATTGTCGCCAAAGTAAGAAACTTTAAGAAGGGGGATCTCAAAATTTTGAAGTGCCCATTCGAAATATGAACTTTCCAAGATGATTTGCTTGTCGATTGCGTACGTAAGCATGCTCACGCCGCTTTCCGCTACGCTGTAGGATTGCTCGAGGTTTTTATATTCCTCACTGAAATGATCTTGCCATCGCTTTGAATTCATTGAGTTCTTTATCGGCTTTGGCCCTTAAAAAGATGACTAAAAGCAATCAAGTCTAGACCAAAGTGTGTCTGAGGTCTTTTTCTGAGACGTTTGCCACCTCATTTTTGATTGGATTGGACTTGAGATGAATTTGTATTTTTTACTCAAAGGGTCGCTCAAACCTTAAATCTTTTCAATGGTTTAGGTTTATGATAGATTCCGGCCGCATGCTAAAAACCTACCTCGATCACAATGCAACGACCCCTGTTTCTCAGGATGTTATTCAGGCCTTACCTGAATTTGCAAACGCGTGGGGAAATCCCAGTTCTATTCACTGGGGAGGGCGTCAGCCTAAGAATCTTTTGCGCGATGCTCGAAAAGTTTTTGCAGATGCTGTTAAAGCTCATCCATTAGAAATTATTTTTACTTCAGGTGGCAGTGAATCCAATAACACAGTATTGCGTGGTGTGTTTGATTCCTATCAAGCAGGCAAGTATCACATGCAAGGTCAAAAAGTTCGCACCCATTTTATGTGTTCAACGGTCGAACATCCGAGCGTGATGAAGACAATGCAAGTGCTGCAAGATCTTGGTGCCCACGTGGATTACATCCCGGTGAATCGCCAGGGCAAAATAGACATGCATTTCTACCGCGAACGTTTAAGTGAAGAAACAGCGTTGGTATCTGTGATGTTTGCAAATAACGAAACCGGAACAGTTTTTCCGGTGAAAGAAATGGCAAAACTTGCCCATGAAAAGGGCGCAATGTTTCATTCGGACTGTGTACAGGCATTGGGTAAAACCGCTGTTGATTTAAAAGATCTGGATGTGGACTTTGCTTCATTTTCTGGTCACAAGTTTTATTCAATCAAGGGTTCTGGCGTATTGTATTCTAAAAAAGGAAGTTCGTTCACTTCACTTATTCAAGGTGGCGGGCAAGAGCGCCATCGTCGTGGTGGGACTGAAAATACTTTGGGTATTGCATGCTTGGGTGTCATGGCAAAAAAGCTATCTCAACTTTCTGAAAAAATTGAATCCGTTCAGGTGCTTCGTGATCACATGGAAGCACGTATTTTAAATGAAATTTCGGATGTGAAAATCACTGCTGGTGAAACTACAAGATTAGGTAATACCTCGTCATTGATTATTGCCGGGGTCGACGGCGAAACAATGTTAATGAGTTTAGATATTCAAGGCTACGCAGTGAGCACAGGTGCTGCCTGCAGCAGTGGTAATCCTGAACCAAGTCCGGTGCTTCTTGCTATGGGACTTTCGCGTGATGAGGCGCAAGCAAGTCTGCGTCTTAGTTTAGGTTGGGGAAATACGTTGAGCGAAATCAATGAGTTTGTGGATGTTTTGAAATTGGTCGTGGCACGTTTGCGTGCCTTGGATGAATGCGCTGAGGTCTGTCATGTCTAAAGGACGCGTCTTAGTAGCTATGAGTGGCGGGGTTGATAGTTCTGTGGCAGCAGCAATGCTTGTCGAGCAGGGTTATGAAGTGATCGGCGCAACTATGCAGGTATGGGATTACTCGACCTGTGATATTGAAGAGGGCAACGGGACCTGTTGTTCAAGTATGGATGTCGATGATGCGCGTTCTGTTGCAGATCGCATTGGAATTCCATTTTATGTTTTAAATTGTGAAGCCAAGTTCAAAACCTCGGTGATTGATCCTTTTTTAAAAGCCTATTTAGACGGGCAGACGCCGCTTCCGTGTGTGAACTGCAATACCTATTTGAAATTTGATCATCTGGTTCGTAAAATGAAAGAACTTGACTGTGATTATCTTGCAACTGGTCACTATGCCCAGGTTGTGAAAGATGAAACTGGCAAGTCATCAATCCATACTTCGACTGATGACTGGAAAGATCAGACGTACTTTTTGTTTACAATTGATCCAGAGCTTGTACCAAAATTACTTTTTCCAATTGGGCATATGAAAAAGCCCGCGGTGCGTGAGTATGCAGAAAAAGCAGGCTTGGTAGTGGCAAAAAAGAAAGACTCACAAGGGATCTGCTTTGTGGGCAATCAGGGCTATCAAAATTTTATCAAATCACAAGTCAGTGATGAAGTTTTGAAAACCAAAGCAGGTCAGCTGAAAAGATTCCCACACGGCGAGGTGATGGCTTTGCATGAAGGAATTCATAATTTTACCATTGGTCAAAGCAAGGGCCTGGGTATGGATCATCATGAAAAATTATTTGTATTAAAAATCGATGCTCAGACCAATACAGTTTGGCTGGGCGATGAAAAAGATCTGTATTCAGATGAGGTCGATGTGATTGAAGCCCATTTGTTGGGTGACATTGCTGATGGTGAAGAGATGAATGTGAAAATACGTTATTCACACAAAGGCTCACGCGCTAAGGTTTTTAAAACAGAGCACGGCTATAAATTAAAATTCGCAGAACCTCAGCGTGCGGTAACACCAGGGCAAGCAGCTGTATTCTACCGTGAGCGTGAACTAGTGGGGGGCGGATGGATCGTTCTCTAAAGTATCAGGTTCATACCTTTGGTTGTAAGGTTAATACTTACGATTCTGGTTTGATTCAAAAAAACATGAGCAGTTCTGGTTTTGAGTTCGTCAAGATGGACCCGGAAACTCGCATTCATGTTTTGAATACTTGTGCCGTGACTGCCGAGGCTACAAAAGAAGCTGTTCGATATATTCGTCGTTTGAAAGTGAAAGATCCATTTTGCACGGTTGTTGTCACAGGTTGTGCTGCCCAAGTAGACACAGGTTCATTTGTAGACTTACCGGGGGCTGATCTTGTTGTGGCAAATTCGCACAAGGGTCAACTGCCTGAAATTTTGCAGAAGTTCTACAAAGGTGAAATCACTGAAAAAGTTTTTAAATCCAATATCTTTAAAAAAGAAGATTTAGAAGCTGGCGGCGGTGTTGAAAAATCCCATACGCGTACATTTTTAAAGATCCAAGATGGTTGCAATAGTTTTTGCACCTATTGCATTATTCCATACGCTCGTGGCAAAAGCCGCAGCATCCCTGTGAAAGAGCTTATAAAGCGTGTGAATGATGTTTATGCCGAAGGCATCCGCGAGGTTGTCTTAACAGGTGTTCACATTGGTGATTATGAAGATGAAGTTCTTGGGCAAAAATTAGTTCTTGAAGACCTTATGCAGGCATTATTAGCAAATACCAAAGTGCCACGTTTTAGATTGTCTAGCCTTGAGCCTGTTGAAGTTACTGAGCGTATGCTTGATATTTATCAGAACACTCGATTTTGCCCGCATTTTCATATGAGCATTCAGAGTGCGAATACCGAAGTCTTGCATCATATGAAACGCAAATACACGCAAGAGAATATTCGTAAAAGCCTGCTTAGAATTGCCGAACGTGTGCCGAATTCTTTTGTTGGCATGGATGTTATTTCAGGCTTTCCAACAGAGACCCACGAGCAATTTGAAGATACTTTTTTAACATTGGCAGAATTGCCATGGACAAAATTGCACGTATTCCCATACAGCGAAAGACCTGGAACTCGTGCTGTGAATTTCACTGAGACAGTCCCTTGGGAAGAGCGCCTTCGACGGGCTGCGCGATTACGCGAACTCAGTTTAGCACGTTTTGAAACCCAAGCAAAATCTCAAATTGGCAGCGTTAAAAGGGCTTTGATTTTAAAAAGCCAAGCACGTGGTGGTCAGGGTTTAAGTCATGATTACTGGCCCATGCGTATTTCAGGTGTCGAGTCATTCGAACATTGGGCTGGACAAGAAATTGAAGTCAAAGTAGTCGGTTACGATCATTCTAATAAAAATCATATGGAAGGCCATCTTCTTGCCGAAGTGCATGGGGTTTTGCAATGACAGTGGCTTTTAAAAATCTCGAAGTATTTTTCAGCAAAAAAGAAATTTTAGCCAAAGCTTTGACCCATAAAAGCTATGCCAATGAAATGAAGCTCACATCAGAACATAATGAAAAGTTTGAATTTCTAGGCGATGCAGTTTTGGACTTAGTGGTGGGTGAATTGCTTTTTGAGAAATTCCCATCAGATTCAGAGGGTGGTCTTTCTAAAAAAAGAGCAAGCATCGTGAATGAAGAAGTGCTTTCTGAAATAGCTAAAAAATTGCAAATCCATGAATTGCTACTTTTGGGTAAAGGCGAGGCCTTAACGGGGGGCGCTCAAAAGCCGCGACTATTAGCTTCAGCCTTTGAAGCGATCATTGGGGCTTTGTTCTTGGATCAGGGCTTTGAAAAAACCCGTGAATTCATACGCCAGCATTTTGTGGACGTTTTGGGACAACTCACAGAACTGGATTATGAAAAAGATTATAAAACTCGACTGCAAGAACTCGTGCAGAAGAGCAATAAAGAAACCCCTACCTATGTGTTGATTTCTGAAGAGGGCCCTCCACACGAGCGCATGTTCAAAGCTTGTGTAAAGGTCTCTCAACAGGTTTTGGCCGAGGGGATTGGTAAAAGTAAAAAAATGGCAGAACAAGCAGCTGCCCATGAAGCGATGAAGCTTCACTTTAAGGAGAAAGTTTAAATGTCATACCGAGCTGGATTTATTGGACTCATCGGTCAGCCAAACGCAGGTAAAAGCACCCTGATGAATTTTTTGGTCGCTGAGAAAGTTTCCATTGTGACTGCCAAGCCGCAAACAACGCGTCGTCGTATTCTAGGTATCTGGACGACAGATCGTGGTCAGTTGGTTTTTGTGGATGCCCCAGGGATTATCAAATCAGACAGTGGCCTGAACGGATTTTTAGCCAGAGAGGCTGAAGATGTAATTGAGTCCAGTGATGCTTTGATTGCTGTCGTTAGTTTGGATGAAGATAAACCAGAGAACGCACAAAAAGTTATCGATATGGTTTCTGCCAGCGGCAAACCATGGATTGGCGTTATCACCAAAGTCGACATTGCTGAAAAAGTTCATCGCTTGATGATCTTGAAAAAAATGATCGAAGACAAAGGTGGCAAAGCCCTTTCGATTTCGGCACTGGAATTTGAAGGCGATCAAGAAGAGCGCGAAGCTCTTTTAATTGAATTTATGCAGCTTGTCCCTGAAAGCCCCGCTCCGCTTTACGACGCAGAACTTTTCACCGATGAAAATATACGTGATATGGTTTGCGAGATCATCCGCGAGAAATGTTTCGAAAATCTTCATCATGAAGTACCGTACAATCTGGCTGTTCGTATTGTGAAGTACGACGAGAACGCGGCTCCGTGTCCAAAAATTTATGCTGAAATTATGGTTTCAAAAGAAACCCATAAAGCCATTGTTATTGGCAAAGGTGCCGAAACAATTAAAACCATCGGTACTCAGGCTCGTAAAGAAATTGAAAAACTAGTGGACGGGAAAGTGTTCCTGGATTTGAAAGCAAACTGTAAAGAAAATTGGTTTGCCAATAAGGGAATCATGAAGGAGCTGCAATATGTCGTCGAATCTGAAAAGTGATTATTCACCTAAGGTAGCCATCATTGGCCGCCCGAATGTTGGAAAATCAACGCTCTTCAATATTTTAACCGATTCTCGAAA
>JANNCH010000034.1:0-3660 GCA_031386315.1 Pseudobdellovibrionaceae bacterium | reverse complement strand
TGTCCGTCTAATCGGGGTATGTTCAGTATCTAGCCCGTCATTCAGGGGATGAAAGTTTTTAAAGCTTATATCTGTATTTAAGTCCTCAGTATTCGTATTTTTCAAATTGTACCTCATAAGCCACACCTAAAACCCGTACTGCGCACCCAGGTTCAACAGTTATTATTATTCCTCATCTTCTTTTATAAAATGAAGCAACTGCAGTCAATAAGGCAGCAGCATCAACATTAAGAGGAGGTTCTATGGAACTTAAGAAGATTCGAAAAGATATGGGCATTTCGCAGCTGGATTTGGCCTATCACACAAAAATAAGTCGATTTCGACTGTTCATGGCTGAAAAGGGCTATCAAAAACTTACAGACGAAGAAACAAGATCTATTCAAGATTTTGCTAGAAAGTTTAAAGCTTCACTTAACAAAGGTGAAAAAAATGAAATTTAAAAACATAGTTGTTGAGTTATTTAGCTCAGCCTCAGCAGTTCCAACTATAAATGGTGAAAGTGTTTTGTGTCTTGTTAATTTTGACGTGCCAGGTGTTGCAAAGTTTAAATCTGTGCCAGCTGTAAATACGCATTACAAAAAAATAGAAATAGATCTTAAGTTCCCACCAGGTTTTGTATTTGGTCAATCGATTATTAGCCTCGAAGCAACACACGATCTTCATAAATTAAAATGTCTAGTTGAACAAGTTATCACATCAGACACAAAAATAGTCGATGGGGTAAAGGTTGTAGGAACAGCACTGGCAATAGATACGGACAATTCGATATGAACTACAGCATTACTATTTTAAAAGACGTGAATAAAACTGAAAATCCAAAATGTGTAACGGGGAAAAAATATGACTTACCCTTTGATCGCATAAAAAAAGCTGTTGTGAATTATGCTTGGGCTCCGAGTATTTTTAAAGATAATTACAGAAGTAAAGCGAACTTTTTATATTCAGATTTGATGGCGTTAGATTTTGATGAGAATTCAACATTATCAGATGTGGCTCGACGATTAAAAAATTTGAATTTGGACTATGCGATAAGCCTGACCCGTCATCATCAAATTCCCAAACCTCAAAAGAGTGCTGAGCCAAAGCCTCCGTGTGATCGGTTTCGAGTTATTGTTCCTCTTGAAGAAAGAATAGTAACTATCGAAGATTTCGAATCGACCTGGGCTATGCTGTATGAACATTTTCCAGAAGTTGATTCACATTGCAAAGACCCAAGCCGACTATTTTTTGCTTCTATAAACGGTCAGTGGGAGGGTTAAATGGCAAGTTTAAAACCAGTTAAAGCATCACAAAAAACTAATATTACTAAGCCATCAAAAATGAAAAAAAAGAGTGCTAATAAAGTTGCTTCAATAGATTATGACTGCACTTTAAACTATAAACACAATTTAGGTAGCAAGCCGCTACCAGAAGGGGGTATATATTTCTTTTTAAATGCGCAAACAAATTGGCTGGGCACATGGAATCATCGTTTGAACAAAACAGCTTTTATAGCCAAAGCAAATGGCTGGTCAAAGAATGAATTTATAGAATTATTTGAAAAATATGCGCCGGACCCGAAAGATTCAAGTTGCTTAGCTGTAGTAAAAAGTGTGTTTGACTCAAAAGTTTCAACAAATGACAGTAGTGACGGCAATGACAGTAAAAAAGCATTTAGAAACTTGTTAATTAAAGACATAACAGAAGAAATAGAAACTTTTCATACATCTGATCAAATTCCATTTGCGCGACTTTCAAATCAACCGTTGCCAAATGTAGTTGGTATTCGAAGCGCACTCTTTTCTGGATTTATTAAAAAACTAATTTATGAAAAACGTAATTTTCCATTAACAAAAACATGGGTTGATGAATTACCGACTTTGTTTGAGGCAATAGCACTTCATCAATCAGAGCCAGAAAAAGTTCATTTGCGTGTTGCTAGGGACGGTTCGGATATAATTTTATGCTTGGGTGGCGATTCAGGCTGCGTTCGTATCTTTCCAAATCATTCGAAAGACATTTCCGTACAGGGTTTTGAAATTATAAAAAAGACCAAAGTAAAATTTTTAAACAGTAAAGGATGTTCAAATATTCCATCGATTGTTCATTCTGACATTTTACCAATTAAACATGTAATAAATGTAATGTTTGAAAGATTTATTAACATTACATTAGAAGAAGATCGAATTTTATTTATTGCAGCTTTAGTGTCTTATCTTGTGTCTGCAAACGGTGATTTTATTTTTTTAGTTTTTGAAGGCGAGCAAGGTTCTGGAAAAACTACTGCCATGGAGTTTGCAAAAAAGCTAATTGATCCTTCTCCTATTGAAAAAAATTTGCTGCCTAAAAATGAAAGCGATATTTATTTAATTGCGCAGCATCTTTTTGTATTGAATTTTGATAATGTAAGTGGAATATCTAAAAATATATCAGATTGTCTATGTACATTAAGTACTGGTGGTGCTTCGCTAGCACGCTTATTTTATTCGAATCGCGACATAAGTATAATGAATGCAAAATGTCCTGTCTTGATAAATGGAATTGAGGCTAGTCCGGAGCGAGCTGATTTAATGGGTCGCTCCGTGGTTTTTGATATTGAACCATTATCAGCTCAAAAATCAAAAGCGAAAATGTATGAAGATTTTGATGAGAATTGGCCACATATTTTATCTGGCTTGGTGCAAATTGCATCTTATGCACTAGCTCGTGCGCCTGAGATAGAAGAATTTGGACCGTTTCGAATGACCGACTACGCAAAAGTTGGCTGTGCAACGGCTGAGTATCTCGGCTATGATAAAAGTTTTTTTATAGATGCCTATCAAGCTAATCGAGACAAAAGTTCAAAGTTAATTCTTGAAAATGATGTAATTGCAAGACAGTTATTAAATTGTTTCCGTCCAGGTGACAAATTTGAAGGAACTGCTACAAAACTTTATGAATTACTAAAACCCTATAATGATTATGAACTAGCTCGGTTATTTCCAAAGAATACTGCAACATTATCGAAAAGCTTGAGAAGAATTATGCCTGTTTTGCGCACGCATGGTTTTGAAGTTGATATTGATCGAAGAACTTCAGAATACAGAGAAATAAAAATTTGTATGCCGCCGAAAGAAAACATTATTTGGTCAAAATTGAATTCAAAAAATCCGCAAGCACAAAGACAGTTTGGAAGTCCGAACGGAGGTCAAAGTGAAGACCTCCAATAATTTCAACTTCATTGCTAAGTGTAGTGATTCCATAGTACAGAATGACCAAAGTAGTTCTTTGAAAATTGAAGAGTGGTTAACAAGCGATGAAGCGGCTTTGTATTTAAAAGTTTCGGTAGGGACTTTGCGCAATTTAACAAGCAATGGTCATATCCCTTATCACAAACTTGGAAATCGAAACCGCTATCTTCGTGATGATTTGCGGAACCTTCTTCTGAAAAACAGAAGAGGAGTTTTATATGGGAACCAAAAGTGATCCTAATGCAGCGGGAACATGGATAGCATTTTATAGTAAGCGACATCCAATAACTAGGCAGCCAGTAGGATTAAGGCGAAAAGGTTTTAAATCTTTAGCCGAAGCAAAGCGTGCCTACGCACAAATGATTATTGAGGTTGAAGACAAGCTTCGAAAAGCTGTGATTCCAAACTGGTCAGATGTAGTTGAAAAGTATTGTGAAAATATGCGCAATCA